>NZ_JAEINN010000012.1 GCF_016342405.1 Maridesulfovibrio ferrireducens
GTATAAGTCATCCGAATATACTGCATTCACTTGTGTTGTCGATCAAGTCAATTCCACACGAAACGTCGAGGAGCCTAATAGATAAGGGCATAGGATAATAACCATTTTTGATTTTGTCTAACAAAATCAAAAATGTTTGAAATCCAATATAATATAAGCAGGTTTTATAATTATGTCGATTAGAATGTTATAATCTTCCTTCTTCGAAGGCATGACAAACAACTAATCCTTCGTTTTCTACTTGAATAGCTTGAGGTCTTTCTTCTCTGCAACGGTCATTTGCATGAGGACATCTACCGTTGAATACGCAACCTGTAGGCAGATTAATAGGAGTAGGCACATCTCCAGAGAGGTGAATATGCTTTTTACGTTTTCCGCCAAGGGTCGGTATAGCTGAGAGAAGAGCTTGTGTATACGGATGCTTAGGCGATGAAAATAGATCTTTTGCAGGAGCAAGTTCGCATAAACAGCCCAGATACATAACTGCCACTCTGGTGCTGATATGCTCTACAACTGAAAGGTCATGGCTGATAAACAGGTAAGTCAGGTTGCGTTCTTCCTGCGCGTCCATCAGCAGGTTTAAGACTTGGGCCTGAATGGATACATCAAGAGCGGCGATGGGTTCATCTGCCACAATAAATTCAGGGTCTACTGCAAGTGCGCGTGCAATGCTTATGCGCTGTCTTTGTCCACCTGAAAATTCATGCGGATAATTATTAACCCATTCCGGGTCCATGCCGACGCTACGCATCACCTTGTGAAGGTGGTCTTTAGCTTCCCCGCGTGAGATTCCCTTATTGTGAAAGTAGATCGGTTCTTCAATTATCTGCCGAACTGTCATACGTGGATTCAGAGACGCATAAGGGTCCTGAAAAACCATCTGCATTTTCGTACGGAACGGGAGCATTTGAGAGGATGACAGTTGGTCAATACGATGTCCATCATAATAGATTTCACCGCTGTTAGGAGGGTAGAGCCCCATAACTGTTCTTGCGAGTGTGGATTTACCACATCCTGATTCGCCTACAACACTGAGGGTTTCACCTTTTTTTATTGCAAAGCTGATGTCATTTACAGCCTGAACAATAGTATGGCGGCGCGTGATGCGTCCTTTTTCCAATGATAACTGATCAAGCAATCCACCTGAAATGTCGAAGTGCTTAACCAGATTTTTTACTTCTACGAGGGAGTCAGTCTGCATGACGAGTCTCTATTATTTATCGGCATGGTGGCAGGCCACCAGAATACCGGATTTATTTTCGATAAGTTTCGGGACTTCACGTTCACAAATATCTGTACAGAGGTTGCACCTTGCATGAAATGGACAACCGGACGGCATGTTCACCAAAGAAGGCATGGCTCCGGGAATCTGAGTCAGTCTGTCACCGGCTCCTCCGCTTTGCGGCAGTGCGGCGATCAGTCCTTTTGTATAAGGATGACCAGGATTCGTTGTAACTTCACTGGTGATGCCTGTTTCAACAATGCTTCCTGCATACATAACCGCTATTCTCTGTGTCACTTCTGAGACAACAGCAAGATCGTGTGTGATCAGGATAAGAGCCATATCATCCGATTGGCAAAGCTCAAGGAGAAGATCCATAATTTCAGCCTGAATGGTAACATCAAGGGCTGTTGTGGGCTCATCCGCAATAATCAGGGACGGTTCAGTCAAAAGCGAAATGGCGATTACAATACGTTGACGCATGCCTCCGGAGAATTCATGCGGATACTGAGCAAGTCTTTTGTGCGGAGAAGGAATGTAGACCTTTCTAAGCTTTTCAAGAGCAATCTCTTCGGCTTCTTTGCGGGATACATTCATGTGGGCTAACACAGTCTCGATCATCTGGGTGCCGATGGTAAGAACCGGATTAAGGGTCATCATCGGGTCCTGAAAGATCATTGAGATTCTGTTGCCGCGAATCTTGCGCATTTCTTCGCTGGGTAGTTTCGCTAGATTTTTACCTTCAAACAGGATTGATCCGTTTGAGATATATCCAGGTTTTGATATCAGATTAATGATCGAAAAACCGGTAACAGATTTACCTGCTCCGGATTCTCCAACCAGTCCGAGTCTTTCACCTTTATCCAGATTAAAACTTACATTGCGTACAGCCGTTAGAGAGCCGTTCCGCAAAGCGAAGCCTACGCTTAAGTCTTTTACTTCGAGTAGATGTTGCATGGTCTTCTATCCCTTATACAGCTTGGGGTTCAGGAAATCGCGTAGCCAGTCGCCAAGCAGGTTGATGACCAGAATCAGAACTACAAGTGTAATTCCGGGGAACATGGTAATCCACCACGATCCGCTGAATATATACTCAAATCCCACATTAATCAGCGATCCAAGAGAGGGCTGTGTAACGGGCATGCCCAGTCCTACGAAGGAAAGTGCAGCTTCACTCATGATGGCATTTGCAACTTGAATGGTGGAAATAACGAATACCGGTGAAAGGGTGTTAGGGAGAATATGTCTCCACATAATACGCCTTTTTGAAAGGCCTATGACTTTAGCTGCTTCAACGTATTCTTTTTTCTTTTCAGCCAGCACGGAAGCACGGACTGTGCGTGCATACTGAGGCCATTCCGCAAATCCGATGATCAGAATAAGGAGCGGCACAGCAATTTCTTCATATTTTGCCAAACCGAAGGCTGCCTGAAAGATTGCAGAAATAAAGATCGCTACCATGTAAGTAGAGAATGATAGCTGGACATCTGCAATACGCATTAAGATTGATTCTGTTTTCTTGCCCATGAATCCGGCAACCAGGCCGACCAGAATTCCTAGAAAAGCCTGAAGTGCAACCGCTCCGAAACCGATGATCAGAGACACCCGCATGCCGTAAAGCATGGTGGAGAATAAATCTCTTCCCTGTCCGTCAGTACCAAGCAGGAAATCCGCATGTCCCCCGGCAAGCCATGAAGGAGGAATTTCCGCATCCATAATATTTATGTTTACGGAATCATATGGGTTGAAAGGAGCAATAAGCGGTGCCGCAAAACCTAAAATTAAACACACGACCAAAATACAGAAGCTTGTAAGAGCAACGGGGTCGCGCAGGAAGTCATGCAGAAAATATGATTCTTTGAATCTCTGCCAGCGAGTTCTGGTTATCATTTTTGCCCCGTAATTCTGACTTGTGGGTTGACCAGTCCGTAAATGACGTCAACCAGAGTGTTAACAATAACAAATATAAATCCGACAACTACCAGATAGGCTACCATAAGGGGAGCATCGCCGCGTTCTACAGCTTCAATGAACATGAAGCCCATGCCCTGCCACTGGAAAACTGTTTCAGTCAGGATGGTGAATGCGATCATGGTTCCAAGCTGTACGCCGCCGACGGTGATAACCGGAAGCAGTGTGTTCTTAAAAGCGTGAACAATCCATACCCGGCGCGGAGTAAGTCCTTTCGCCCATGCGTATTTGATGTAGTCGTTCTCAAGAACTTCCATCATCTCAGAGCGGATAAGACGAATAAACAGGGGCAGCATAATTGAGGATAAGGCAATTGATGGCATAATCAAATGCTTGAGGCCGTCCAGTGTCAGGAGACCTGTCCGCCAACCGCCAAGATTTATTGTCTCACCTCGTCCGTACGAGGGTAGCCAGTGTAGTTCAACCGAAAAAATGTAAATCATCAAAATGGCGGTCAGGAATACAGGGATAGAGACCCCTAGAGTCGAACCTCCCATGATAATTCGCGAGAGTATAGATCTCGGCTTGATGGCTGAATAGATACCAAGAGGTATAGAAAAAAGTACAATTATTATAGCAGAACAGAAAACCAGCTCCAGCGTAGCCGGAGCTTTGCTGAGGATGACTTCAAGTGCAGATTTTTTATAGAAAAAAGATCTGCCTATGTCTCCATGAGCAGCCCCTTTGATAAATCTGCCGAACTGAACCATAAATGGATCATTAAGTCCGAGTTCATCTCTGATTTTGGTACGTTCTTCTACGGAAACTGATATTCCGGTAATTTCCCTGATCGGATCACCGAAGCTCTGCTTGATGGCAAAGCCGATAAAGCCGATAACCAGCATAACTATTATCGCCTGTGCGATTCTTCTGACTATAAAAGCAAACATAGGCACTTCATTTCAAAGGGGAGCTCCTTTACGGGGCTCCCCTCTGTTTTTTGTATTAGGTTGTGAGTACGGCTACTTGATAACAAGGTCACCGAAGTAAGGGAAGTTCTGAACATTTACGATTGCTTCAGTATTCATGTTGTTCTTGCTGGCCCATGAAAGGTTCTGCCAGTGTAAAGGAACGAATGCTGCGTCGTCATAAAGTGCTTTTTCAATTTTCTGAAGAAGAGCGCTACGTTTTGCAGTGTCTGTTTCAGTCTGAGTCTGGATGGTCATAGCGTCAACTTCTGGGTTGCAGTAGTTACCGCTGTTGTACTGACCGTATCCTGTTTCCTTGTTAGGACACATAAGAAGGAATTCTGTGTAGTTAGCAGAATCTTCTGTGTCAGGATGCCAGCCGATCATTTCGATGTCAGCAACCTGAGCATCAAACTGGTCCCAGTATTGTGCTTTAGGCATAGTTTTGAGACTTACTTTGATTCCGATTTTTCCGAGCATAGAAACGAAAGCTTCCGCAATCTTTTCATCGTTAACGTAGCGGTTATTAGGTGCGATCATTGTGCATTCAAAACCGTCAGCGTATCCAGCTTCTTTCATGAGCTGTTTTGCTTTTTCAAGGTCATAACGAGGAGTAAGTTCTGCATTGTAGCTTGCGAATTCTTTTGGACCCTGCTGAGATGCAACAGTTGCGAATCCTTTCATGACTTTTTCTACGATACCGGAGTTATCGGTTGCGTAGACGATAGCCTGACGAACTTTAAGGTTCTTGAAAGGCTCGAAGCGTTTCTGGTTGAGCTGGAAGGTGATGATACGTGAACCGGACATGGTCACGAGGTCAAGACTTTCAGTGCTGCCGATACGTTCAAGGTCCTGAGGAGGAACAGGCATGATGAAATCAACATCGCCGGAGAGAAGTGCAGCTACACGTGTAGCATCATTTTTGATCGGAGTAAGGATGATGGTTTCAACATTACCGCTGTTTTTGTCCCAGTACTGAGGGAAAGCTTTGAAAATAGTGCGGACACCCTGTTCACGTTCAGCAACGATGTATTTACCGGTGCCGGACTCGTTGGAGTTAGCAAAGGAAGGACCGGTTTTTATGATTGCAGCTTTATCTTTTCCGCTTTCGTCTTTACCAGAATAGAATTTTTTATCCATGGGGAAGATGTAAGTAGCCATATTAAGGAGCAACCCGTAAGGCTTCTTAGTGTTGATGTCTACAGTGTAGTCGTCAACAGCGACAGCCTGACCGAAAGGTTCAAATAGTCCTTTGAAGTCAGGGCTGGATTTGATGCGGTCAAGTGTCCATACAACATCTTCAGCTGTAAGGGGGTTGCCACTGTGAAATTTAACGTCTTTACGAAGATGGAAACGCATTGTGGTAGCGTTGACCTGTTCCCATGATTCAGCAAGGCGTGGTTCAAATGAACCGTCTTTTGCCCAGCGAACGAGAGGGTCGAAAACCATGTGAGCGTACTGCATCATTCCACCGGAAAGCTGAACCTGAGGGTCAAGAGATACCGGGTCGGCATCCATGGCAAGTTTCAGGGTTTTACCGACGGTTGCGCTTTCAGCTGTTTCCTGTTTAGCTGTAGCTTCTTCCTTTTTATCTGAGCTACAGCCGATCAGGCCGAGAGCCAGAATGGCGACAAGCGCCAGAAATACTAATGAACGTTTCATCCTCACACTCCTTGAAAGGGTAAAATCTGTAATAAAAACAGGTATCCTTTTTACGAACGATGCTCGAAAAAAGGTCACATCGAAACAGTAAGATAATGGAGAAAACAATTCAACTATACGGCTTCCCCTTGCCGTATGTATCCCGTAGTATTACACTTGAATCAGTTTTTTCTCAAATCTTTAACATCTTGAAATCACTTATGAAAAATAATTTATTCTTTAATTCCAATAAATCTCTTAAAAAATGTCAATGTTTGTTGCACGTTGATGCTAAGAATAAGGCTTCAATTTTAGCTATATGTGTCTTGCTTCTTTTCGGTTTAGGAGGGTGCGCGTATATTAATCCGTTTGCGTCTTCTGTCCCGGAGTATGATCTTGACGGTATGCATGATTTGTCGCTGATCATGATGCCGGGGGACTCAGTCATTTTTGAAATGAGGAATCCCGGTTCTGGTGGATATCAGTTTGACGGAATTACGTTTGACCCTAAGTTGGTCAATCTTGAAAAATTTCAGATTTTAAAACCTGAATCAGGCATGGTGGGAGATTTCGGCCGCTGGCGGTTTGAATTTAAGCTTCTGGCAATAGGGGAAGTCCCAATCATTATTAATATTAAAAGGGCAAATGACAGCCAGCGCGATGCGTATAAAATAATCAGTTTAAATATTACAAAAGACGGTGAACCATTTTTTGAATGGTAGGTAATTAATTTATCTAAATAAAAAAGGGCTGCATTTCATGTTATGAAATGCAGCCCTTTTTTATTTAGTATTATGGGGGAGTTATTCGAATCTTTGATCTGTTTTGATCAGTGAATAGTCCAGCAGAGTTGTTCCGGGACAAACTGCTGCAATGATTTTGGTCGGGCTGATGTAAAGATCGGTCCAGTTAAAAGTCATTTTTATTTTATTGTTACCAAGTTCTTCGTAACTGCTGAGACATGGTCTGGCATTTTTCTCTTTAAATCCTTTTTTGGACTTGTGCGAGATTATGTATTCTTCAGATTCCATAAATTCACGCCATTTTGCCACGCGCTGAGCTGTTTCTTCATTGTCACCATTGAAAGACAGTAGAAAGTCTTCAATTTGCGGTTGGCTTTGTTTATGGGCAAGAGAAAGCTTGTCAGCTTTGATCATTACAATGCCGATGGGCATTTGTTTGTTCAGTTTTTCAACCACTTCTTCATCAGTAAGTTCAGTGCGGAACATTACATTCATCCACTCAGCCTGGCTTTCTACGGCTACAGGCAAGGCCCGTCCGAAAGAAATACGAGGCATAGGATGAAAGCCTTGAGAAAAGGTCAGCGGAAGCTTGGCCCTGCGTATGGCCCGTTCAAAAACTGGTTGCAAATCAAGTTGGCTTAAATAGGCTGTCGTTCCGGTTTTTGTGTACCAGATGCGAAAGTGACTGCCTTTTAAACCCATGTTCGGTTTTTCTTTTTGAACAAAGGGCTGAACATCCTTATTTGCCTGATCTCTTTGAGTGAAAACCATTTTCGGGCGGATATCTTTTTCTGCGGCCTGAACTTTTAATAGAGATTTACGCCCGTCAAATTCACAAACACCGCAATTACGGCATTCTTCGTAACGGCAGTCTCCGGTGACTTTTCCTTTAAAACCGCGATCTCTTTCAGTCAGTAAAAACTTTTTGCTGACACCGCATGAAAGGTGATCCCATGGGAGTCTGTTTTCAACCGGACGTTCTGCAAGGAATTCTTCGGAGGTGAGACCTTCTTCTTCCATTGCTTCAAGGTATGGAGCTAAATCCAGGTGATCTTTCCAGCTTGAAAAAAGAGCACCGCGTTCGTATGCTTTTTGAATAACCGGGCCTAGGCGACGATCTCCGCGTGAGAAAATTCCTTCAAGGAAACTCATGCGGGGAATGTGAAATTTCAGTTTGATGCGTTTATATTTACTGAAGTTTGCGCGCAAGTAATCAAGTCTTTCATTAATTTCCTCTAGTGATATTTGACGTTCCCACTGAAAAGGAGTTTGCGGTTTGGGCACAAACGGTGAAATAGCTGCTGAGATTTGCATGAGTTTAACATGCGGCCCGGCAATGTCGCGGACTTTGAGGCAGAGGTCGAGGATTGCGTCAAGGTCTTCGAATGTTTCGGTGGGCAGGCCGATCATGAAATAAAGTTTGATGCTCTGCCATCCGTTTTCGAAGAGCATTCGCGAATGATCCAACAGTCCCTGTTCGGTAATGCCTTTGTTGATGACATCTCGTAAACGTTGGCTTCCGGCTTCCGGTGCGAGAGTCGCTCCAGTCCGTCTGATGGTTGCAATCCGTTCCATGATAGGCTCGGAAAGCGAGCCGACACGCAGAGAGGGGAGTGAAATGGAAATTTGTTCAGCAGCGCAGTGGTCGAAACTTTTTGCAAAAAAAGCATCAAGTGCGGAGTAGTCACCAGTGCTTAGCGATAGTAACGAAGTTTCTTCGTAACCGGTTTCCTCAAGCCCCTGCATCAATGTCTTGTTCAGAATTTCCGGTGTGCGTTCTCTTACCGGACGGTAAATAATACCCGCCTGACAGAATCGACAACCTCTTGTGCAACCTCTGGCAATTTCAAGAGTCAGCCTGTCGTGTATGACGTTACCATAGGGAAGGACCTGATCTTTGGGGAAATCAATAGGGTTAAGGTCGTCGACAATAGCTTTTTCTACACAAAAATCACCGGGATTTTCAGGATCAAAAAAGGATGGGATATAAATACCCGGAAGTTTTGACAATGCGGTCAGTTTGTCAGCCCGGCAAAGATTTTTTTCTTTACAATCGGCAATGGTTTCAAGGACTCGTATGATTGATTCTTCGCCATCGCCGAGCATCATTATGTCGAAAAAATCAGCCATAGGTTCGGCGTTGAAACAGGCTCCTCCACCGGCAATAATAAGCGGACAGTCTTCACCCCGATCCGCAGTTTTAAGCGGAATTCCGGCAAGGTCGAGCATATAAAGTACATTTGTATAGCATAGCTCATGTGTAAGGCTTACCCCGACCGCGTCAATGTCTTTGAGCGGAGTGTCGCTTTCCATGGTACACAGCAATTCGCCGTGTTCACGCATTATTCCGGCGGTTTCTTCACATGGCACGTAAGCTCGTTCAGCGTAGAAATCGGGATTTTTGTTCACAATTTCATAAAGAATTTTCTGTCCGAGATATGACATCCCTATTTCATATAGATCTGGAAATCCGAGAGCTATATGAGCTTTAACAGACGCAGGGTCTTTATGAACGGTGCCCCATTCAGAGCCGAGGTAACGTGTGGGCCGTGTCAGGAGGGGGAGTAGCTTTTTCAAATGTATTGCCTGTAAAAAAAAGATTTATACGCGACATTGCGTGAAAGACTGAGCCGGAAATATACCACAGGAGAGATGTCGCGGGAAGTTTAAAGCGGGGAGCTTAACAAAAAGCTCCCCGTCTGAATTATTTCTTGAGAAGTTCAGAAATGTTAGAAACGTTTCCGCCTCTCATACCACCACCTAAATTGCCACCAAGGCCGCCTGAAGAAAGAGTCAGTTTGCTGACAGCTTCAAGGTATTTAGTGGATACATCTTCAGGGCAGTTTTTGTATTCATACATAATGTGCTTGCCGTCGATTTCGCCTTCAATTTCATTATCAAAAGGATATCCGAAAGGCAGAATCATCATTTGCACACCCTGTTCGGCAGGAACAGTCTGAAGAACTGCAGGGTCAGTAATAAGATTTTTTTCAGCATCCCATTTTCCGATAACCATATCGCCATTAACCATTTTAAAAAGCTTTACATTATAAGCCACAAAAACTCTCCTTAGAATTAATTATCATTATAAAAAAGACCGGAAAAAAAGAGTTGTTCCGGTTTCTAATGTTGCGCATTGCTGTAACATGAAAGAATTAGTGACTGAGCAGAGACCTGTCAAGCTAAGGCTTGAGTCCTATTTATAAATATAATTGTCGGCTTTTAAACGAATAAATCCTCCAGTTGCCTATATTAACTGGAGGATTTATTTATTTTTTAAGCTGAAAGGTTCTCGGGAAATGTGAGACTATTCTTTTTAGTTTTTAATCAGCGAATTCCGGTTCAGCCATTTCACAGTTTTTTTGTGGCTGTTTTACCAGTGAGATTGCAACTGCGCCGATGATACAGCAAACTCCGCAGATTGTGAAAGCCATCGGGAAGTTTCCGAGATCTCCCAATTTTCCGCCGAGCATCGGTCCGAACATCCCTCCGACTCCGTAGGCGAGGAAAATGTAAGGATAATTCTGACCTACGTTCTTGGTTCCGAAAGTGTCAGCTGTCATAGTCGGGAACAAGGCAAAGTTTCCGCCGAAGTTAAATCCGATGATGGTCGCGCCGAGATAGAGCAGGTATTCGTGTCCGGCCATATTGGTGAAGGCTAACAGAGTCAGTCCCTGAATCGCGGTCATCAAAAGTATGGACATTTTACGCCCGAGTTTATCGCTTGCAGTTCCCCATGCAATTCTTCCGAGCCCATTGGAAAGGCTGAAGAAAACTGCCATTGCTGTTCCTGCGATAGCACTTGATTCAGCGGCAGAAAGACCCTGTGCCTGAAGAGCTTCCATGGGATAAAGTTTCATCAGCCCGATGGACATGAGTCCTGCTGCCGCACTGAAGGTAAAGGTTATGAAAATGAGTAAAAATTGAGGAGTTTTAAGCATTTCGGAGAATGAGAAATTTTCTTCTTTTTTAGCGGCACTGCCGGAAGAAGTCGCTTCGGGATTATATCCTTCAGGGAGCCAGCCTTCAGGGGGGAAAACCATCCACGTTCCACCGAGTGCTATCATTGCAAAAAAGATTAATCCGTAGATAGAAAAGGTTGTGGAAAGTCCGAAGTCGGCAATAAGGCTTCCCCATGCTCCGGCAAGTTTTACCCATGCCATTGCGCCGAATCCGAAACCTGCAACAGCAAGCCCTGTGATGAACCCTTTTTTATCAGGAAACCAGCGCATGCCTACTGCGATAGGAACAACATAGCCAAGTCCTATTCCTGCTCCGCCGATAATTCCGATAAAGAGACAGAGAGCTGTGAAGTTAGTTCCGCCGAAAAATCCTGCAAGGGCGTAACCTGCTCCGAGTACAAGCCCGCTGAGCATCGCAAGTTTTTTGGGACCCCATACGGCAAGTTTTTTACCGGCCCAGACCATTGAAAGGGCAAAGGTTACAAGGCCGATTGAAAAAACAATCTGAGTTTGAATTTTTGTCCAACCTGCCGCAACAAGTGATGGCGTGAATACCGACCACGCGTAGATTGCTCCGAGAGCAAGCTGGATAAGAATTGCTCCCAGAACTGGAAACCATCGGTTCAATGTTTTTTGTTTGCCCATTTTCTTTTGCCCCCGGTGTTGGAATTTTCGGAAGATACTTTGGTCAGTATCTTGTTCCTGATTCAAATTTCCTGTTGTCGTCGAACCCTTTTCTGTCTGTGTGCACTCACTTTCTGCGGTGAGTGTCTTTCTATTTATGGATTAAAGCACAGATAAAACACCTATGCATCCCATTTTCGGTGAACGGCGGAAAGTTTCGGGAAACGGCAGGGGATTGATCCCGCATACCTTCCATCGTGATATTAAAACCGTTGGCAGGAGCATAAATTGTTATTTAAGGATCATTTCTTCATAAGATTGTCGCCATGCTTTGGGGTGAACTTTTACTCCGGGTTTTAAATAGCCGACTGCAATGAGCATAGGAATCCAGTAATTGTCAGGTATATTGAATTCTTTTTTCACTCCGTCATGATCGAAGCCATCCATAGGATGGGTCTCAAGTCCTTGCTCCGTGGCTGAATACATAAGCGACATTGCGAATAATCCTGCATTTTTATTGGCAAAAGCTTGAGAGGATTCACTGGTTTGTCCGTACAGGGTTTGCGTGGTGCCTGAGAAACCGTCTTTCTGTTCCTGCTGCATTTTCCCTGAATCAACATTGTCTTTGAAAACAGACTCGAATGAGCTGTTTCCTGCTTTCCATCCGTCGCGGTCAGCTAGAACAATAAGTATGACCGGAGCTTCGGTGATTTTCGGTTGATTAAAGGCAAGGGTTTGAAGTGCTGATTTTTTGTCATGATCTCTCAGCACCATAAGTTTCCATGGCTGGAGGTTGTAACTTGAAGGTGCGTTGGCAGCATTTTTAATAATCGTTTTTAAGAGAGACTCTTCTACGTCGCGGTCAGGATCGAAAAAATTAATTGCTCTTCTTTTGATTAGAATATCCTTGAAATTCATTAGACTGTCCTCCTGATAAATTGTGCTTTACAAATGTTCCTTCCTGATACTCTCGAAAAGCCTGTTCCAATTCTTCCATGGAGTTCATGACGATAGGACCACGCCAGAAAATCGGTTCATTTAATGGTTTGCCTGAAATAAGCAGAAATCGCAGATCCTTTTTACCCGCAGTTATGGCAAGCTCTTCGCCTTTATCAAACAGGATAAGCGCGCGGTTCTTCACTACGGAACCATTAACTGATCCTTTTCCTTCTATTATATAAATGAAAGCGGTGTATTCTTTGTTTAGAGGATGTACAAATTCAAGTCCGGCGGGAACGTTACAATCAAGATATTCAGGGTCAATGGCAATGTTGCGGGCCGGACCTTTTATCCCGTCCACGGTACCTGCAATAATTTTTATTATGGTTCCGTTTTTGCGTTTAATTTCTGGAATTTCAGTTTTAGTAATTTCTCGATAGCAGGGCTCAATCATTTTATGGGAAGCAGGGAGATTTGCCCATAGCTGAAATCCGAGCATTGAGCCGTTTTTATCTCCCTTCGGCATTTCCTGATGAACAATGCCGCTACCGGCGGTCATCCACTGTACACTGCCGGATGAGATTATCCCTTTATTTCCAAGGCTGTCGCCATGTTCAATATCGCCGCTGTGGATATAAGTGATTGTTTCGATACCGCGGTGGGGATGCCATGTGAAACCTTTAATGTAATCTTCGGGGTTATGTGAACGGAAGTCGTCCAGCATCAGGAAGGGATCAAAAAGGGATGCTTCGAAATATCCAAAAGCGCGATGAAGCTTTACACCGGCTCCTTCGGTTACTGGTTCCCCATAAAAAATCTGGCTTATTTCACGTCTCACTTCGCTCTCCTTACTTGCAAAATAGTAATGTTCACATGATAGCAGTTAGGTGCTGGTTTGCAAGTAAGAATATATAAATTTTAAGTGAAGATTTTTCATTAGGCATAAGAAAGCCGGGGCTCAGAATGCTTTTGTTGCCACCTTCCAATAGTCAAAAGCATCTGAACTCCCGGCCTGATCCGGAGTGTTTATTTTTTTGTTACGGGTTCATAATTTCGTCGTAACCTTCGATAAGAGCAGTAACTACTGATGGATCGGCGAGAGTTGAAGTGTCGCCGAGGTTTGCAGTGTCACCTTCAACAATTTTGCGAAGGATGCGGCGCATGATTTTTCCACTTCTGGTTTTAGGCAGAGATGGTGAGAACTGGATAACTTCCGGTGCTGCCAGAGGTCCGATTTCCTTGCGAACATGCAAGCGCAGTTCTTTGGTGATATCTTCGCCTTCATCAAATTCAGCCTTAAGAGTTACATAGGCGTAAATTGACTGTCCTTTAATTTCGTGCGGCATGCCGACAACAGCAGCTTCAGAAACTGATGGATGTGAAACCAGCGCTGATTCGATTTCAGCGGTTCCGAGTCTGTGACCGGAAACGTTGATAACGTCATCTACGCGGCCCATGATCCAGAAGTATCCATCTTCATCCCTGCGTGCTCCGTCACCGGATTCGTATACACCGGGGAAGCCTTGGAAGTACTGTTGTTTGAACCTTTCCTGATTACCCCAGACTCCGCGGAGCATTCCGGGCCAAGGTTTTCTGATAATAAGGAATCCGCCTTCATTAGGGCCGACTTCATTACCCTGTCTGTCAACAATCGCTGCATCAATACCGGGCAGTGGCAATGTTGCTGAGCCAGGTTTGAGCGGTGTTGCGTACGGCAGCGGAGAAAGAACATGCCCACCGGTTTCAGTCTGCCACCATGTGTCCACGATGGGAAGTTTCGCTCCGCCGATCTGGTTGTGATACCACATCCACGCTTCGGGGTTGATCGGTTCGCCGACTGTTCCCAGAATGCGCAGGCTGGAGAGATCATATTTTTCAGTCCACTTGTCACCTTCACGCATCAATGCGCGAATAGCGGTGGGAGCTGTGTAGAATACATTAACTCTGAACTTTTCACAGATCTGCCAGAATCTTGCTGGGTCCGGATAAGTGGGAACTGATTCGAACATGACACTGGTAGCACCGAGAGCGAGCGGTCCGTATACAATATATGAATGGCCGGTTACCCAACCGATATCAGCTGTACACCAGTGAACATCATTGTCTTTGAGATCGAAAACCCATTGGCAGGTATGAGCTGCGTAGGTCATGTAACCACCGGTTGTGTGGAAAACACCTTTTGGTTTTCCTGTACTGCCGGAAGTGTAGAGGATGAAGAGAGGATCTTCTGCATCCATGAGTTCGTAAGGGCAGTCGTCGCTGATATCCGGGTCGGACATGAGTTCTCCCCACATTCTGTCCCTTCCTTCAATCATTTCAACTTCGTTGCCTGCTCTTGGAACAACTACACATTGTTCAACAGTGGGGCATTCTTTAAGGGCTTCGTCAGAGTTTGGTTTCAAAGGAATTACTCTGCCGCCGCGAAGTACGCCGTCACCGGTGATGTGAACTTTAACGCCGCAGTCGTTGATGCGGTCACGCAGGCTGTTAGAGCTGAATCCTGCAAAAATGATAGTGTGAGGTGCTCCGATACGGGTACAGGCGAGCATAGCAATCGCCAGTTCCGGAATCATGGGCAGATAAATTGATACGCGGTCGCCTTTTTCAACTCCGAGTTTTTTAAGCACATTCGCAAAGCGGCAAACTTCGCGATGAAGCATATCATATGTGTAGACTTTAACTTCATCGTCCTGCTCACCCTGCCAGATTAAAGCAGCTTTGTTGCGGCGTCCATTCTCAATATGACGGTCGAGGCAGTTTGCAGACGCGTTCAGTTTCCCGCCTTCAAACCATTTAATTTCAGGTTTGTCGAAATCGTACTCGAGTACATTGTCCCATTTGCGATCCCATGTGATGAGTTCGTCTGCGCGTTCAGCCCAGAATCCTTCCATATCATTAATGGAGCGGTCATATATGGCTTTGTATTCCTCAAGACTTTTTACACACGCGGTGGGTACATTGGTAGGAGGATTAAAAATTCTGTTTTCAGTCGAAAGGCTTTCGATTTTGTTCTCTTCGTTCATGTTGCGAACCTCCTGAGAGTTTTTAAAGGTGCCTGTTTATGCAGAAAAGGGTTATCCGGTTCGTAACCTGTATAAATGGTTTTTCTGACCGGATGATTTGGTTATATACAGTTTTCAACTTTGATGCACATCCTTTTCGATAAACGGCAGTAGAAAAACGTGGGCGGAAGGCAGCACCGTTTGGCGGTATGAATTGCCCGTTCATCTTAAAAAGGTGCCGTTAACGTTAGTTTGCAGCTCTTGCCCGAGGCTGTATACTGGTGTTATCAGGTTAGATTGACTCCAAAAGATGAAAAAAGGAAGTTCCACTTAATGAAAGCGCTTGTCATAAATCTTACTCGTTTCGGTGATTTGCTCCAGACTCAACCCGTGGTTTCCGGCCTTGTGCAGAGCGGATATGATACCAGTATCATGTGTCTTGATAATTTTTCAGGAACAACTGAGCTTATGAGAGATGTTTCTTTGACGTTTGCCATGCCCGGAGCCTCTGTTCTTGCCGCTCTTGACCGTGACTGGCGGGAATCTTTAAATATTTTCGAATCTTTTTGTGCTGAAATTGAAACACAGATCAATCCTGATTTGATCGTGAATTTAACACCGTCACTTCCGGCCCGTCTGCTTGCAATGCGGTTGAGCAGGGCAGAAGGTAAGGGACGTGAATTGCGCGGTTTTGCCGTGGATAGTTTCGGTTTTAATGCAGATACCACTCCGTGGGCAGGATTTCTGCAAGTCGCCTCGACTAACAGGGGAGCAAGTCCCTTTAATGTCGTTGATCTTTTCAGCAGAGTTGCCGGACTTGGTAATACTGCACCTTTCAGGCTTGCTGAGCCTTCTTCGGAAATGAAGGCCGCGGCTGATAAATATCTTGCTGGTCCGATACCCGGCGCTGAGGGTTTTGTTGGGTTTCAACCCGGTGCGAGTGAAGAACGCAGGCGCTGGCCTGTTAAATATTTCAGAGAGCTTGGAGACAGGCTGTGGAAGGAATTACGAAAAGTTCCTGTTCTTTTAGGAACCAAAGGTGAACAGCATCTCGGAGAAAGAATTCTTGAAGGAGCCACTTTCCCGGCAGTAAATTTGATGGGAAAGACTGGGTTGCCCGAACTTGCAGCAGTGCTGGGCAAGCTTGATGTACTCATTACAAATGATACCGGGACAATGCACCTTGCCGCCGGCGCAGGAACTCCCGTAGCGGCAATTTTTCTGGCAACAGCCCAGCCATGGGATACAGGTCCGGCGGCAGTTAATTCCCTATGTCTGGAGCCTGATGCAGATTGTCACCCCTGTTCGTTCGGAGTTGTTTGTCCAAATGATCATATGTGCCGTCATGAAGTTGGCGCGGATGTTGTTTTTAATGCTGTGTCTCGCTTCATAAAGAATGGAGTCTGGGAATATTCAGCTGAGAAGGGTGTCCGTTCATATCTGACCGGGCGGGATGAGCTTGGTTTCATGACTCTGTCGTCGCTTTCAGGTCATGATGAAACTGACCGTCACAAATGGATAATCTTGCAAAGAGAGTTGTACCGTCGTTTTCTTGACGAGGAAGATCTTTCTGCATTGTCACTGAATAGTACGCCTCCTTCGCGAGAATTCTGTCTCAGACTTATGAAGCCGCTTTCAGAAGCCCGCGATCTTCTTTTTCTGCTGAGTAAACAATCCGAATTACTGCAAGGCAATCCTATGGAAAGTCTGAAAGTTAAATTTTTAGCTAACTTTCAGAAAATACAGGATATTTTGTCATCAAGTCCCGAGCTTACAGTCCTTTCATCTCTTTGGTATTTTGAGTCCAGAGCGCATGATTCTATGGATGGACTTTCGCTTCTTCTAAATCGTTACAGATCTCTTGTTTCTGCGCTTCATATTTCTTTTGAATAAACTTGGCACAACTCTTGTATATTCTCCTGCGTACCGGACCAACCGGAAAAATTTACGTATCTAATTCAGAAGGAGAGTAATCATGGTCGTCATCGATGGACACAAAAAGGAAATGGACATTAGAAGTTTTGAAAATCTGGAACAGGTTTTTGATAGCGTACTCGAAAATGGATTTCTTGACGGACGCATCGTAACTGATGTTTTCGTAAATGAAGAACCTTTCAGCGAAATTTATCCCAATCAGTCTGAAGATATCGAAACTTCAGAGATTGAAAGTCTTGAAATCAAGAGTGCTACAACCGTTGAAATGGCAAGCAGCATTACTCTTGAACTTTACAAAGTTGTTAACATTATGGCAGGCGGAGGCAAGCAGGTTGCAGAGCTTTTCAGACAGGCAGATGATGCCGAAGCACTTGAACTATATCAGGATCTTCTTGATGTAACTAGAGACTTCCTCGGCATGCTAGGCAGCCTCAGGGATCAATTTTCCCTCAAAGACAGCAACGGCTTCGGCGTAGTGTTGGAAGAATTTTCCAGTCTTTTCACTGAAATGACTGAAGTGCTTGAAAATGAAGATTGGATTTTACTTGCAGATTTACTTGAATATGAATTTCTGCCTTCAGTTGAAAAGTGGAAGAATGTTATTTCCGCAATTCGTGAAGATATCAGAGAGGCAGCTAAGAGGTAAATATCATGGCTGACACATTAAATCTTTTGGATCAGGCTTTAGACCTTGGACATAAGGAACTTAAGTTTCTGGTTGCCGGAGAAGTTGAAGAAGCTTTTCAGGCTGCGGAACAACGGGGATTATATACCACTCAGGCCCTTGAAACTAAAGCAAGCGTAAGCCTTGATGATATTTTGAGTAAACTTGAAAAGCTCAAATCTCTTCAGGGGCAGCTGACAACGGAAGCTAAGAAGTTACACGCTTCGGTTAAAGCGGATCTCGGGCAGGCCAAAAAGGAAAGTGTTCGGTTTAAGGGGTATCTTGGTGTCGCTAAAGGTACTCCCATTATGAAAAACCGTTATATTCATAAGGTCGGGTAATTTCGCAGACCTGTTTTCAGCCTTATCCTATTGCGTTAAATGACGGTACGACATGATTAGCCCCGGCAGGAATTATATTCCGGTCGGGGTTTTATCCTTTAATTCACTTGATTAAATTTCAGTCCAATCAATAAATTGCTCATTTTCATCGCGAATGGTCCCGCTCATGGTGAATCCTACACCAAGTCTGCATGACTTTCTGTCGATGTTTTCAACTGTACGTATTTTACCAGCATACCAGTAAGGCTTGAATATTTTTTGACGGAAGTTGAACATAAAAATATTAATGAGCACATCTGTATCTGTATCAAATTTATTTTCGCTTAAAATAAGAGGAGTGCTGACTGCTAAGCCTCCGTTTGAAATGTTGATAACTTCATTATCTTCATGTCCGCCTGACCTTGGATCATATGAGTTAACCGCCAAGTCAGGGATGGAGTCGGCAAAAGAAGCGTCATCAGTATCAGGTTTTCCGAGCCAGATTTTAACCCTTATGAACTGCTGATCGATAACTCTTTTACGTTTATGACGGCGGCGTATGATGCTTGAAAAAGAGCGGGGAAGACTTGCACTCAATCTGCTGCATCCTTCCTTTTTACATTCAAGAGAAATTATTGTTGTTTTGAAGTTGTTAACTGAGCCTGTTTCTGTTTTTTCAGGCGGGAACATCATCAATATTTGTCCAAACTCCGATTGTTGCGATAATCCCATCTCGTCAACGATTTCGAGATTTATGCGGTCTTCTTTTATGTCCGTAATTACCGCGCGGGCGAGAACATTTTCATGTGATTCAGAATTAGCAAGATCCAGAATTATGCCGTTATCTTTGAAATCTGATATCAGATTTTTTTTGTAGTTTGATCCTCCGTCTCGTTTCCGGGAAGAAGAGCGGAGCATAAGATAAGCAATCAGTGCGGCTAGAAAACCTATAGCTCCGGCCGTGGTGAGTATTATAGGCATAGATTCCGGCGGCAGTGCCTTAAAAATTTTCATAGCCGGAACAGCTATTGCTGAGTCTATTTTATCTAAAAAGAATTGAAGGCTTATTTTTTCCATCGGTAATATCCTGTAGTGAATATTATATTGCTAAAAATTTTATTCTCATCATTTACTTATGTAGGTGGCGGGAGTGCAAGTTGTCAATGTTGGTTTGTTACTGGACTATCATGGTTATTACGGCTATTCACCGCCTTAACGAATGGTTATTAATGCGGGTGTAATATTAAAATTAACGCTAAATTATTTTTGCCCGATCTGATACATGCGAAAACATTGCTTAATGCAGGGTTTGTGAAATGCTCGAAAGGACTTTTTGTCATCTTAAGGGAATAGGAAACACCACTGAGGCTAAAATCTGGGAATCCGGAGTCAGTCACTGGAATGATATTCTGGAAGGAACTGATATTCCGTTTTCACCTGCGAAGGTGAATGAGCTGGAAATAGGGTGCGGTGAATCTCTGAAAAGACTTAAAGAATGTGATCCCATATGGTTTGCGGATAGACTTCCGGCCTCCGATCAATGGCGTCTTTATCCTCATTTTCGCAAGAACATAGCTTATATAGATATAGAAACGACCGGAACGGATGCTCATTGCTGCGATATTACGACTATAGCTCTCTGGAACGGGCGTGAGGTTAAAACTTACGTGCAGGGGCGTAATCTTCATGAGTTTGAAGAAGAAATAGCCAAGTATCAGATGATAGTCAGTTTTAACGGTAAATGTTTTGATGTGCCTTTTATCGAGAAATATTTCGGTATCAAGGTCAAAGCCGCTCATATTGATTTACGGTTTGTTTTCAGGTCGCTCGGAATTACCGGCGGACTTAAAGGAATTGAACATTATTTCGGTATGGATCGCGGTGACGCAGAAGGTCTGGACGGATATTTTGCTGTTCTTTTATGGAATGAATACGAAATGTCAGGTAACGAGAAAGCGCTTGAAACTTTGCTGGCATATAATGTTCTGGATAGTGTTAATCTTGAGAACTTGATGATTCGCGGCTATAATCTTCATATAGAAAGATTTCCGCAGCATGATCTTGAACCTCTTTCCACAGTTCCGGAGCCGCTCAATCCGTTTAAAGCACATATTGATGTAGTGGAATCTATAAGACGCAGATATCCTTCCGGAGGAGCTTTTCGGAAGTTCTAAAATAAAAACAGTACATATTTTTCCTAAGAAAAATAGTCCTGTTGTCAGTGTGAATTTATTTCCCATTAAAGCCGTTTTCAAAATTGAAAACGGCTTTTTTTATGCAATTTAAAAAATATCATTACACTTAACATGTTTAAATACATTATTAAAAGATAGATAAGCTGGTTTGAAGGGAGATCTTTAAATAATTGGGTACGATCTGTGCATTATGTGAGTGGGCAAGGCAAAGGATGCCTGTCTGATTAACATTTTGATGATTGTAAGGGGAGAATGGAGATGCAGGAACAGACCGCCGTGGACGTTGAAAAAGTTAGTTATTCGCATAAATTCATACAGGATATGGTCATCAATCCTTCCTTTTATACTGATAGTTCCTTGTTGAAAGATGTTAACGAGATGAGTAAACCCTCTGTTGTAATTACAGATCCCATGATTATGGGAATGGTTCTTAAATTTTTCTATTGTTATGTCCATAAGGGCTGTTTTGATGAAGTTGTTCCGCTGGAAAAAGTCAGTGAGCTATGTGAAATGTTCAGCCGTCATCGCAGTCTTAACGAGCCTGATGATGATATTGAATTGATGAATTATCTGCGTCAGTGGTCATTTTCTCTCCGAATGCTCGCTGATATTCCTAAAACAAGCCATATTATCCGTTCCATTATCACACATAAAATTTCTCCGAATCTTATGGATTTAGATGAATATGTCGGTCTGGATATCGGCACCGGGACTGGAATTTTGCTTCTTGCACAATATATCCATGCCCGAAGACTGGGTTTCGAAAAGATTCATCTTTACGGAATAGAATATGATAAGATGGTCGGGTTGCAGAGCTATAAAATTTTCAAAGAACTGGGAATTGCTGAAATTATTCTTGGCGATGCCAGAGAAAGCCGTAATTATGAGCCGTTAATGGATAAGCAGGTCACATTTGTCTCAAATGAAACTGTTGCCGCCATGCACCAGCCACTTCGGCGTGATCACTTTGTAGCTATATGCCGCACTCTTTTTAGGACTGTCGGCAACAACATTAAAGATGCAGGATTTTTCCCGGAAGGGTTGATCGCTTTTTGTAAGGAAATGAATGTATCTGTACTTCTTGCGAAAAACACAGCTTTTCTAGGGCCGAAAGAATATCATGATATGCATCTTCTCCCGCAGGGGATTATTATAGAAGGAAATATTGTTCCGCTCCATCAGCTTGGAGATGAACTGCTGCCGTATATGTCTGAATGGGCTCGAGAGCGTCTTTCCCGTAGATGGTAATAATTCCAAATTATTAAGAAATTTTAGAATCTCCTCCAGCATATTTTACGATATGTGGGAGGAGATTTTTTATGTTTGTTTGTCGGTTCATTTAGCTTTACAGTGCGTAATAAATATATGATATTCCGCGCGCTCGCGTGACAGGCGTATAGCTGTTTTATATATTGAAGGGTGAGCAGTAAATTTTTATGTGACAACGGAGAATTTCTTGAATTTCGAATCGTTTTGCTTTGACTCCCGCATAGCTTCCGGCATTCGTGCGACCGGTTACAGCGCTCCGACGTCTGTTCAAGTAAAGGCTATCCCCGCTGTTTTGGAGGGTTGCGATGTCTTTGGGTTAACCCAGTCAGGCACCGGAAAAACCTCTGCTTTTGTGTTGCCCATTCTTCAGCGTTTAATAACGGCTGAGGCCCCGACTCGTGGACCTATACGTGTTTTGGTGCTGGCTCCTGCCCGTGAACAGGTTTTAAAAATTCACGAAAAATTTATTTCGCTTGGTAAACAGACAGGAATACGTTGCAGTGCTGTTTTTGGCGATGGTGATGCTGAATCCGGCATACAGATTAAGCTGAAAGAAATTTCCCGCGTGACAGTGCTTGTCGCCACTCCTGACAGACTTCTGGAGCTGATTAATCGCGCCGAAGTTGATTTATCCTATGTTGATACTCTTGTTGTTGATGAAGCTGACACTCAACTGACGATGGATTTTTCAGTTGAAATTAAGTCTATTCTCGCTAAGCTACCGTTGAAACGACAGAATTTAATGTTTTCCGCTACTCTGCCTTCAAGCGTGAGCACCCTCTCCGCAGAGATTTTGCATGATCCTAAAATATTTCAAATCGCGAATACTGCACCTGTTGAAACCGTAAAGCATATCTGCTGCCCTGTTCCGATTCATCTTAAGCAGGAATTTTTGAAAGCTTTGCTTGAAGATATAGAGTTTGAAAGTGTTCTGGTTTTTGTCAGAACCAGACGCTGGGCGGAACGACTTGCCGCAAGACTTGTAAAAGCAGGGTATAATGCAGCGTCACTTCATGGCGATTTGTCTCAAAGTAAACGGAAAGTAGTTTTAGACGGATTTAAGAGCGGGGAATTTAATATTATGGTCGCTACTGATTTAGCGGCCAGCAGTCTCGAGTGTTCTTCAATTACGCATGTCATTAATTATGACATGCCGGATACCTTTGAAATATATAGACATCGTATGGAAAAGACTGGGATTGACGGTAAAAAAGGTGTAGCATTTCTTTTTGCCGCTGATGAAGATATAGCTCAGGTTGTGGAGATAGGAAAATTAGTTGAGGGCCGCCTTTCGGTACATCATTTAGACAATTTTGATTACAAGGGTTCCAAACCTGAACCTGTTTTACCTGAGGTTGTGAAGAAAAAAGAACGCAGCAAGCCCGGACGTGCTAAAAAAGGTAATAAACGGCATGGTCATAGTGGTAAGGGGTCGGTTTAAAAACGAAAAGTTAAGAGTTTAATATCTTGTAGCTCCATGATATATGAGCAATATGAATCGGACAGAAATATGAAAAAATTTTGGATTACCACCCTCGGTTGTAAAATCAATCAATATGAAAGCGAATCAATCCGTCAGCGCTGGGAGCAGATGGGATTTGAGCAGGCTGCCAATGACGTGGAAGCTCATGAGGTCGTGATTAATTCGTGTGCTGTAACCGCATCAGCTTTACGCGATTTGCGTCAACTCGTTCGCAGCATCAACCGCCGGAATCCCGAAGCTGATATTATTATCACCGGATGTGCCGCACAGGTTTTTGCCGGAGAATTAGCAGAGCTTCCCGGTGTCAGTGAAGTTATTCCGCAAGATCACAAGGCGGATCTTTTAAAGCTTGATAAACTTCATGACTCTGAAGAAAAAGTTGAAAATTCAGATGGGGTGACAATTTTTCAGCCTTTTGAAATTAAAGATTATCAAAGAGCAAGAGCTGTAGTCAAAGTGCAGGACGGGTGTTCGCATCGCTGTACATATTGTATAGTACCAATCACCCGCGGGCCTAGTGTCAGCAGGAAGATTGAAGATATTCTGAGTGAAATTCAAAGACTGCTGGATGCCGGATTCAGAGAAATGGTAATCAGCGGTATTAATCTCAGTCATTATGGGCGTGAATTTAAAGATCGTCCTGATTTCTGGGATCTCATGGAGCGGATTGAAAAGGAATTCGGTTCAGAGTGGGGTGGCAGGGCAAGACTACGTATCAGTTCACTTGAACCGGGCCAGCTCAAAGATCGTGCGTTTGAAGTTTTTTCATCCTCTAAATTAATATGCCCGCAACTGCATTTATCTTTGCAGAGTGGTGATTATTCAGTGTTGAAAAGAATGGGTAGAGGGCATTATAAGCCGCAGGATGCTCTTACTTTTGTTGAAGAGTTAACCAAGATATGGCCTGTTTTCGGTCTTGGAGCTGATATTTTGACCGCTTTTCCTGGAGAAACAGAGGAAGAGTTTAATAATACTTTTGAATTCTGCCAAAAGCTTCCTCTATCTTATGCGCATGTTTTTCCGTATTCAGTCAGGCCGGGAACTGTTGCTGCGAAAATGAAAGGACAACTTTCCGGTTTTATAAAAAAAGAGCGCGGGGCAAAACTTCGTGAACTTGTTGAAGAAAAGAAAGCTGAGTTTTTGAATAAAATTTTAGGGTTGAATTCATTGAAAGTCCTTTTTCAGGATAAAAATAAAGGTATTTGTGAGTTTTATTCGACATGTGAGTTGGAAAATGGTTTTGAAGGAGCCGTACCGCGTGAACTCGTGAAAGTTGTTCCTATAAAGATTTTGAAAGATAAGTTGTTGGTTCGTATTTTAGAGCCGGAATGTTAGAGTAAATTTGTTACTATAAAATTGTCAGTATAAAATTGATAAGCAGCGCAAGCGTATGCTGCTTAAATTATATTTTAAAAGAAAGGAGGCTCAATGCCTGTTAGCATGACTGGATTCGGACGTTTTGAGAGTACTGAAGATAAATGGAGCCATTGCTGGGAAATCCGCAGCGTAAATTCACGTTACCTTGATCTTAAATGGAGATTGCCCGGTTTCCTTCGCGGATATGAATCCCGCTGGGAAAAACTGGTCAGAAAATATGGATCTCGCGGTAGGGTTGATATTTCTTTGAACCTTGAAGTTTTCAGCGCAGAACTATTAGGAATTGGTCTGAATAAGCTTCAGGCCGAAGCTATGATCACACAGGTTCGCGATATGGCAACTGCTGATGGTGTAGATTTTACTCCGGATTACAATAGGCTTTTCGGCTTATCTTCCTTGTGGAGAGACGCTTCAAGCGAGCCTGATCCTAAACTTGCAGCATCAATTACAGCCGGTCTTGAAGGCGCTCTTGCTAACTGGCGTGAGTCTAGACAGGCTGAAGGCGATGACCTTGTTGTAGACCTTAAAGAGCGTTTTACTCTGCTCAAAGAATATGGCGAAACAGTTAAAGCTAAAGTTCCTGAAATTCTTGAAATGAGACGTGTAGCTCTTATCGAAAGAGTAACTAACATGATGGAAACTCTTGGTGCTGAGTATTCTGAAGACAGAATGATTCAGGAAGTAGCGATTCTTACTGATAAGCTTGATGTTTCAGAAGAAGCCACACGTCTTGATGCTCACCTCGACCGTATTTTTGAAGTTCTGAATAGTAATAAAGATGCTGGTAAAAGACTCGATTTCCTTCTTCAGGAAACATTCAGAGAAATTAATACTTGCGGTAACAAATGTCAGGATATCGAAGTCAGCCGCGTAGTTGTTGAATTCAAAGCTGAGCTTGAAAAATGCCGTGAGCAGGTTCAAAACATCGAATAATTTGGTTGTAAATGCAAAAGCAGACATTACTCAATATAGGTTTTGGTAATTACGTGGTTTCCAGCCGCGTAATTACCATTGTTAATCCTTCATCTTCTCCGATGCGTAGACTTCGTGAAGATGCAAGGCAGGAAGGCCGCCTTGTCGATGCAACTCAGGGACGTAAAACAAGGTCCATTATAGTTATGGATTCCAACCATGTAATCCTGTCAGCTATACAGGCGGAAACAATCGGACATCGTTATACATCTGGAGACGCTGACAATGACTGATACGCGGTTTCCGTCACGAAAAGGTCAAGTTCTGGTACTTTGCGCGCCATCCGGCACTGGTAAGAGTACTCTTGTAAAAAGTCTTCGCGGTGAATTCTCCGAAGTGGGATTTTCTATTTCGTGCACAACTCGTGAACCTAGACAAGGGGAAGCGCACGGCAGAGAGTATTATTTCTTATCCGTTGATGAATTCAAGGCAAAACGAGATGCTGGTGAATTTGCGGAATGGGCAGAAGTCCACGGTAATTTTTACGGAACTCCGAAAAAGCCTGTCGAGAAGATGTTATTTAAAGGGATGGATATTCTTTTTGATATCGATTTTCAGGGAGCTATGCAGCTCATGGAAACGATGCCGGATGGAATATTTGTCTTTTTGATGCCTCCGTCCTATTCGGAATTGAAGGCCCGTCTTGAAGGGCGGAACACAGATTCTGCTGAAGTTATCGGACGCAGATTAAGAAATGCAATGAGTGAAATGGCCTCAGCCCCTCAGTTTGAGTACTGGATCGTCAATGATGATCTTGACAAGGCTTATTCTGAATTGAGGTCAATTTACCTTGCCGGGAAAAATCGTCCCTGTACCAATCCGGGACTTCTTGAAAGTATATTAAGCACTTGGGAGTAGTATGTCTGAATTAGTTGTCGCCCTAGATTTTAAAGATGCGAAATCCGCCATTGCCATGGCCGAAAAAGTCCGCGGAGTTGCTCCCTGGGTAAAAGTCGGTCTTGAACTTTTTTGTGCGGAAGGGCCTCAGATTATATCCACGTTTAAGGATATGGGATTTAAAGTTTTTATCGATCTCAAATTTTTTGATATCCCCAATACCGTAAAAGGTGCTGTGCGTTCCGCCACGCTGGCGGGAGCTGATATGCTCAGTCTGCATGCTATGGGCGGAGAGCGTATGGCTATTGCTGCCCGTGAAGGTAGAGCTGAAGCTGCGATTGGCGGTGCTGGTCCTTTACTGATGGCTATTACTGTACTCACAAGTATGAGCGAAGAAGATCTTCCTTTTGCTGTTCCGAACGGACTTGGCGACGCTGTGCTTGATCTGGCGCTTGCGTCTTCTCAGGCAGGACTGGACGGAGTGGTCTGTTCCGGGCTTGAAGTGGAATCCGTTAAAGAAAAATGCGGTAGCGATTTCTTATGTCTGACTCCGGGTATCAGGCCCGCATCAGTTTCTGATGATCAGCGCAGAGTTGTTACTCCGGCGCAGGCTGTCAGCAGAGGTTCAAACTTTCTAGTTGTCGGAAGACCCATCACCGGCGCGGATGATCCGGCGGAAGCTGCTCGTAGTATAATTGCTGAAATGAATTCTTAGCCGGAGGCCGTAAGGTAAAATGTCTACAGGACAACGGACTAAGCTTCATGGTGTTTTTTCAACTCTGACAGAATCTAAAGTCGGAGCAGGGGCCACGACCAAACAGACCTTTCAAAAAACTTATTGGTTTGTAGAAGAACTTAAAAATGAAATTGTTGAGGTTCAGCCGTTAAATAGTCATGACGTTCCTTCCGGACCGAAGAATACTGTTGCCAAGGAAGAATTTCTTGATAATTTTGAGCCGGAACCTGAATATTACGTTGAGGTCGTTCTTCCGCGTATTAGAAATCTTGATGCCACAATTAAGCGCGGAGAGAAGCATCGCGATCGCTCAGAGAATTACAGTGCGGAGTATGAATTTAATTCTGCGATTGCAGTTGATGAAGATAATGTCAGAGCAAACTTTGGTCTGGGGCTGACATATCTTGATCGCGGTGAAACCGGTAGAGCTGATGATATTTTCAGGCGGCTGGTGGTACTGGAAGCTATTTTTGAGCCTAGACATAAGCATCTGTTCAATGAATTCGGTATCAGTTTGCGTAAAAACTGCATGATTGATCAGGCCTTGGAATATTATCACAAGGCTGAGAGTATTTGTAAAAGAGATGAAAATCTGTACCTTAATATAGCCCGTGCATATTTCGAAAACGGTGAGGTTGAGGATTGCTTGAAATACGTCAATAAAAGCCTTGATATTAATTCTGATCACGAAGAGGCCGGACTTTTTCTCGAGTATATGCGTGAAATTGGTTACGGGGGTGACAGAGTTGCTGATTCTGAATGTGTTGCTCCTCAAAAGATAAAGAATAAAAAAAGTCCAGCCCCGGATTTTAATTTTAACATTTAACCGCAACAAACAGCCGCACCTGAACGACCTTTTTCATAAAGCATAACGGAGTTAGATTTGCCATCCATTTGGAAGCTGAGAAGCGAAGAGGAAGTACCTTCGTCTTTATCTGTATTAGCGGCAGAGTTGGGAATTACTGACCTTTTAGCTGAAATTTTATGGCACAGAGGTTTTAAGACTCGTAATGAGATGGATTTTTTTCTGTCTCCCGGGTTGAGGAATCTATGCAAGCCTACGGAAGTTCCCGGTACTGAAGAAGCCGCGAAAGTGCTGGTTGAAGGGCTTACACAGGGTAAAAAGTTTGCTGTATGGGGTGATTATGATGTTGATGGCATAACCTCCACGGCTTTGGTGAAATCTTTTCTTGAATCCCGCGGTTTTGAATGCGCTCATCATCTTCCGAATCGTATCGAAGAAGGATACGGGCTTAATATTCCTCATCTTAAAAAGCTTAGCGATGAGGGTATAAATCTTCTTTTGACCGTCGACTGCGGCATAACAAATAATGCCGAGATCGCCGCTGCCAATGAAATGGGGATGACTGTAGTTGTTTCCGATCATCATTTGCCAAGTGATGAGTTGCCTCCTGCCGCCGCTATATGCAACCCACGCATAACGTCTATGAACGGTAAAACGTATGACTGCCCCTGCGATGCTTTGGCAGGTGTCGGCGTGGCCTTTATGCTCATGGCGCAGATGAACAGACTTCTTCCCGGAGATCCTGTTGATCTCAGGCAGTATCTTGATTTTGTTGCTCTCGGAACCATTGCCGATGTTGTTGAATTGCAAGGACATAACCGCATTCTGGTGAAGAATGGATTGCTTCTTTTGAAAGAGGCTAAACGTCCCGGTCTGGCCGCTCTTAAAGTCGTCAGCGGCTATGATATGTTTGCCGCAATCGGTGCCGGACAGGTTGGATTCGGACTTGCTCCGCGGATAAATGCTTCCGGTAGAATGGGTGATCCTGACAAGGCTCTCGATCTTTTGCTTGCCGCAGATATGGAAACAGCTCGTCCCATTGCGAAGGAATTGGATACGCTTAATTCTGAGCGTCGCGCAGAAGAGGACCGCATCCTTAAAGAAGCTCTGGCACAGGCCGAAGAGCAATCAAGGCCGCCGCATAACAGGGCTGGTTTGGTATTGTTTTCGCCGGACTGGCATCCGGGCATTATCGGGATTGTTGCGTCACGCGTTGTAGAAAAATATTATCGCCCGACCATCATGCTTTGTGAAGACGAAGGTGTTATCAAAGGGTCCGCTCGTTCTATCCGCGAATTTCATATTCACGAAGCGCTGACTGGAATGTCGGAATTGTTTACAAATTTCGGCGGTCATAAACTTGCCGCAGGTATGTCTTTTCCTTCTGCTAATTTTAAAGCACTCAGAGAAAGATTTGATACCGCCGTAATAAAAGTTGTGGGTACTGAACCGCTTAAGCCTACTTTGAAAGTTGATAAAGAATTACCGCTGGAAAATATCGATTATGTCCTGCTCAAAGAGCTTGAGCTGATGCAGCCTTTCGGTATGGGGAACCCTGAACCGGTTTTCACAACGCCGCCTGTCGAAATATTAGAACGCAGGCCTATGGGTAAAGAACACGTAAAGCTTACCATTTCCGATATCAATAAAACCCGCAGAATGCCCGCGAAAGCATGGCGTCTGGCCGAAAAGCTGGGTTCCGAACTCATCGGTAAAAAAATGCGTTTCGCATTCTCCCCCAAAATTGACAAATTTAACGGCATTCCTACAATTGAACTTACGATTCGTGATTTTACGCGGAAGCTTAAGTAGAATTTATATTTTACAATTCCCCAAACGATTCAGCCGCATGGAAACTGCTGCGAACTAATGGCGCACAGAACATATGTTTTATGCCCAGTGATTTTCCGTACTCGGCGTATTCGTCGAAAACGTGCGGTTCAACGTATCTTTTTACAGTTGGATGTTCTTTTGACGGGCGCATGTATTGTCCGATTGTGACGATGTCGCAGTTTATTGCCGCCAGATCATTAATGACTCTATAGACCTGTTCGTCCGTTTCACCCAATCCCACCATTAAGCCAGATTTTGCGGGGATTCCGTTGCCGTATTTCTTTACCCGTTCAAGCAGTTCAAGGCTTTGTTCATAGTCAGCTTCCGGCCTGATTTCGGAATAGAGGTCCGGTGAAGTTTCAACATTGTGATTGAGTACATTCGGTTTAGCTTCAAGAACCGTTTTCAATGCGGGCAGATCTCCCTGAAAATCAGGGATGAGAACTTCGATAGCGCACTCTGGATGATCGGTGCGGATGCGGGTGATTGTTTCCGCGTAGTGTGCGGCTCCGCCGTCCGGCAGGTCGTCTCTGGTGACAGAGGTTATGACTGTATATTTAAGTTTCAGGCGTGAGACTGCTTCGGATACGCGGCGTGGTTCGTCGCTGTCGAGCGGATCTATTTTGCCGGAAGTGATATTGCAGAATGCACAGTTGCGTGTGCAGACGAATCCCATAATTAAAAAAGTGGCGACGTTGCGTGAAAAGCAGTCCCATGTGTTGGGGCATTTTGCGGTCTGACAAACTGTGTTCAGATTTAAATCCGCAAGCAATTTTGCTGTATCATTGAAAGTTTTGCCAGCGGGAAGCTTAACTCTAAGCCACGGTGGAATCCGTAAATATTCTTCTGAATTCTTCTTTGAAGACATTTTTAACATCCTCGATGTCAATCTCCCTGCCGGCTTCTGCTGAAAGGGATGTAGGGTGAGCACCATGCAATCCGCAAAGGGTGATGGCGTTGAAAAGTTTCATGTCGCGCGAAATATTAAATGAAAGTCCGTGGTAGGTAATCCATTTTTTTACCCCGATACCGATAGAGCAGAGTTTGCCTCCGCCGACCCATACTCCGGGCTGACCTTCGCTTCGGGCCGCGATCACATCAAAACGGGCCGCAGTACGGATAGCAGTTTCTTCCATGTCATGAAAGAACTTCTTAATACCGCCGCGCCTTTTTTCAATGCGTATAACAGGATAGACAACTAACTGGCCGGGATAGTGGCAGGTGATATTGCCGCCTCTGGCAGTGTGGACGAGTTGCGCTCCCATGCCCCGCAAAGCCTCTTCGCTTATCAACAGATTGTCCAGCCCCCCCTGCCTGCCTAGAGTCACCACAGGCGGGTGCTCCAGCAGGTAGAGAGTGTCAGGCGCAACGGATTGCATAACCTGATTAAGTTTTTCGAGCTGTATTTTTTCAGCTTCGTCATGAGGAATAATCCCCAGATCAATAAAATCCAACGGAATTTATCCTTTCTCCCTTATTTCCGGGGAGGCTTATTTTTTTTGTAAGAATCTTTTTTTGAATGCGGTCTGGAATCTGATCTGGAATCTGATCTGCCTTTCGGAGAAGAACTTTTTCTTGAATCCGGTGCAGACTTTGAACGATTATCTTTTTTTGAATCATGATCAGATTTTGAATCCGAAGCTTTTTCGTCAGCAGATTTATGAATTGCGCGGGTCGGCAGTTCAACTATTTTTGCGCCGGATTTAAGATCTTCTTCCATTTTTTCAGGCTCGGGTATTCCGATAAGTCCACCGGGGAAAATTGATCTTGCTCCGCCTTTTGCGAGCAGCAGGATTAATCCCTGAGCGGCGCAGGCATACTGACCGAATCCGCCCTCATCGATTCTGAAAGATTCAGAAATAGTACGGATAAGCATTTCGCCTTCTGCTGCGGCAGGAGGTGGTGTGTCAGATTGTGCTACGTATAAGAAACTCATGCTGACATTGTCTTTTTCCATACGGCATTTGGCGGAAAGTTTTTGCAGCCATTCAGGTGCATGGTTGGAGTCAAAATTGAAATGACACCAAGACTTACCTTGTTCACCGTTGAGTGGGCATTCTTCTTGATGTGGACATGGAGCCAGAATTGAAAGTCCTCTTTCCATGAATTCATTACGCATAATGGAAAGTACGCGTCCTGAACGGCGGATGCCCGGTTCGATAATAAGCATTTTCCCTTTAGGAGTGAGCATTCTGCTTATCTGCTGACAAAATTTATTAGCCCATAACTGAAGCGGGGTGCGCATTCCTGATGAAGCTTCGTTGACCATGTTAGCGGTAATCAGCAGGTCGGCCTTTTCTCGTATTTTAGAAGAAGGGCCACCTTTTACGTTAATCATTTTCCACGGGCTTTTTCCGGCAAGAGCTTCGAAAAGTTTTTGTCCTTCGCGCATGGGTTTTGGTGAACGGTCAACGTTGATAAAAGTCAAACGTTTTTCGCGAAGCTCAGGTCTTGCAATCCAGAGAGCCTGCGCCACAGTTAATGGTCCTGCGCCAAGGTCTATGATGACTCCATTTTCAGGGAGATTGAAATTCATGTCCTGAAATAGGCGGGTCAGTCTGTATAGATTCCAAGGCAGGTAGAAGCGCAAGTATGCATTTAGTGTGCGTGGATCACCCATGTAATCTTTGGGTAGACTTGCGCGGTCACCTGTCAGCATTTTTGAAAGGTCACGAATTGCGTAGTGAATTTCTTCTTTGTGTTTGGGACGCAGAGGGACTGCTTTATTCAGAATATTAAGATAGTTTTCTAATTGCTTGGTAATACTTTCGGGTGGCAGCGGGAAAAGTGAAGTGACTCTAATAGACATATTGAAATATCATCCTTTCGAGGAATTTTTGTCCAAAATCTTGGCCTCCGGCTAACTCCAGTACTGAAGTCAGGGCGGGCAGAGATGAAGCAAAATCTCGAGCATTTTTGTTATTTGTGAGAATTACAGCTCCGACAAGGGAGGTGTTGCCTGCGGCGCGGGTTATAGGACCTGTTTCTGCAGGGATAAATCCGGTTGTTACAAGATCATTAATATTTACATGCTGTCCCATGGCCCCGCCAAGAATCAATGAGTTCAGTGACGAGGGTGACAATCCGGCCCTGTCTAAAAGGGCTGTCATAGCCAGATTGAAAGCAGCTTTAACTTTTAATATTTCTTCTATATCAGAAGCCGGAAGCAAAAGCTCCGAATTTAAGCCCAGATCAAGAGCCGGAGATCCATGCGCCTGAGTTATATTACGAGCCAGTCGTGCGGCAAAAGGGGTATTTCCCTTTGAGAATTGACCTTCACGAGTAAGAACTCCTGATTTCAGTAAAAGCGAACAGAGAGACAGATAACCTGTTCCGGTTATACCGGGACTGCCTGTTTTGTCTGGTTCACTTATAAATGACGGAGAAAGTCCGGCCGGAGTGAGGGTGAAAGATGAGATTGCACCGGGGCCGGCAGTTCTGCCGTTGGTTAGTCCTACGCCTTCGAGGGCTGGACCCATCGGAACCGATGAAACAATATATTCATCGGGTGAAAGGCAGAGGACAAATTCGCCGTTAGTTCCGAGATCCGCAAAAAGATATGGAGGCTCGGGAATAACGTTTGAAAAATTAAGGGCAACAATGCCCGCTGTTATATCGGCCCCTACAAAAGGAGCAAGGTGAACAGGGACGTAAGCTTGCGGGAGGTTTTGTCCCAGATTGATAACTTTGCCGCATTGGTTCGGAAGTGAGTAGGGTGCACGGCTTAAGCCTTCAACATTATCCTGAGCAAGGATCGAGATCATCGAAGGGTTTCCGGTGATGACTATTTCTTTAACCGGACCGGTCTGTTCAATAATGGAAGCCAGTCTGGTCGTTACCAAGTCTGAAAGAATTTTACACTGTTCCGGTTTACCTGCAAAAGCCAGACGGGACATAACTTCGCTGCCCAGCCCTATTTGCGGGTTAAGTTCCTGTCCTTCTATTACTATTTCACCATTCACCGTAAAGGCCCATTGCATTCCCGTGGTCCCGAGGTCTATGGCAAGTGAAAGATTGTCCGGCAGGCTGTTTGCAAATTTGTCGAGAATATTGCCGGATATTTTCGGGACAACCCGTTCCGGTTTCGGGAGATAGATAACGGCTGATTCAGCTTTATGCAGACAGGAAAATCTCCAGCCGGATTCTATTTCAGCTGCGGAAAAATTTTTAAGCTCTTCTTTGAGAGGAGTCGGGGCGCATGTTTCAAACTTAACTTTGCAAAGGGCACACCTTCCCATACCCGAACAGAGAGGAACTCCGCTGAAAGCTCCATTCAGGAATAAACGTTGAGCCAGATTAAGCTCACTCGAAGGTGCGAGTTCAAGGACGTTTCCGTCGTGAACATTCACAGTAAGGTTGTTTTTCATTACCAAGATAACTTATATGCGGTCCGTCTGTTTAGCAAGAGCGGGGGTAGGCTGTATTTTAATTGTCCAGTTTTTTGATAGCGTCACGCAGGTTATCCATCCAGCGGTCAGCAAAAATACCGAATTCTCCGATACCTTTAATTGCGGGAATAGGTTCAATCCCACCTGCGGCAACTATATTTTTCCAAGAATCTTTGTCTTCTCCGGCCATATCTTTTTGAACATGATTCCCTGCGCCGAACAAAAGAGGAAGAAGGAATGCTCGTTTTAATCCTGCTTTTTTTATTTTTTCAGTTATTTCCACAATGTCGTTTGGTGAGCTTACTGCCCCCAAAAAAGAATGCTTGTCTTTGTCTTCAAGTACAAGTTTGAATTTGTGATAAAAAATATTACCGGAATGTCTGGACCCGTGAGCGACCAGAATCAGAGCATCTTTTTCAGGATCGCGGTCAGGCAAAAGAGATAAAATCAAATCAGAGACTTCGTCTACAGCCTGATCATCACTGAGTAAGGGCTGTCCGAATACTGCTTTTTCAAAGTGAATTTCACCTTTTGCGATTTTATTAAGTATTCGCGTAATGTGATGAAATTCAATACCCGGAATAACGTGAAGAGATTGAATTACCACGTGGGTGATTCCATCATCGTGCATTGATTTAAGAATTTCTTCTACCGATGGGATAGGCTGTCCCTGTTCGCGCATTATTTTGCGAACATGGTAGGACGTAAAAGCGCTTTTTATGGGGATGTCCGGGTACTCTGCTTTTGCCAGTTTAAGTATATTGTTGAGAGCGGAATTGGCGGCCCGGTTGTTTGAACCGTGTGCGGCAAGAAGAATGGCTTTTTTCATCAAATATATCCCTGCGGAATTTTGTCCGTATTTATCGCGTCTTGAGTGGACCAAGATGTATAGCAGACAAAAGAAAGGTAGCAAAGCCTTTTGAATGCGCCTGAAAAGCCGGTATTCGATGTTTCTTCAAGGGTGAGGGCATGACTTATAGCGTGTCATTAATCCCCAATTGTTTTGTGAGCAGAACTTCTGTGTCTACTACCAAAGCATCATTTTCGCCCATCATGCCGAAGCCGAGAATGGGCAGATTGTAAATACTGTTCACCGGCAAGGTGAATCCGGTGACAACTGCTTTTTGCTGGCGTAAAACATCGTCAACCAGAATGGCCGCGCTGATTTGTCCCATTTTCACTAAAATTACTTTCGACAGCTGATCTTCAGGCGGCTGAGGAAAATCGAAAACAGTATGCATTCGAATTAATGGATGAATCTTGCCTCTGATGGATACAGTCTCGCGTCCGTCCGGCAGTGTTGTGAACTCTTTAAGGACAGGTTCATATACTTCGAGAACTTCCCGGCTGGGGAATATAAATGTTTCAGGCCCGACCGATGTGATAAGGGCATCGACAATTCCTTCATTCACTGAACGACTGAGCGGTATGGCGATAGTAAATGTTGAGCCGTATCCCAGTTTACTTTTGATTGAAATTTTACCGTCCAGAGTATTCTGAATGGAGCTTACGACCGCATCCATTCCGACCCCGCGTCCTGAAATATCTGTTACTGCCTCGGCTGTAGAAAATCCTGATTGCAGAATAAATTCATATATTTCTTCCTGCGTATAATTTTTTTGGGGATCAGCAAGGCCTCGGTCCAGAGCTTTTACCAGCAGAACATCCGCGTCCAAGCCTTTTCCGTCGTCAGTTATTTCGATATACGCGAATTCGCCTTTTCTGCTTGCACTCAGAATGACTGAGCCGTCTTTATCTTTACCGCACATTTCGCGGTCTTCAGGATCTTCAATGCCGTGATCAAGCGCGTTACGAAGTAAGTGAACCAGAGGTTCATTGAGGCTTTCAACGATGGTTTTGTCGAGGGCAAGTTCTTCTCCCTTAATTATGAATTTGATTCTTTTGTTGAGCTTTTGAGAAGTGCTTTTTACCAGCCTGTGCATGGGCATGAAAATTTGTTTTAACGGGACAAGTCGTATTTCATCAACTTCAGACTGCAAGTTGCGGATAACTTTATCAAGCTCGCCCAGACTGACAGAAATTTTAGCGATATTATCGGTTCCGGTTTGCGCTATAACTGCATGCGTGACCATGAGTTTTCCGACAAGTTCTATGATAGAATCAAGCTGTTGTGTGGAAACTCGAATTGAAGAAATTGCCTGTGATTTATCTTTTTTAGCCGGTGCAGACGGGGAAAATTTAGCTGCTACAGCTGTTTCTGTTGGAGGTTCATTGTCAGTAACTGAGTCTTTTTTTATTTCAACTTCGTTTTCAACTTCGTTTTCAACTTCGTTTTCAACCGGATTTTCGGTAGTTGATTCAGTTTTTTCTTTTTTTATTTCAAGTGTTTCAGTTGTAGTTTTATCTTTTACACAGTCGACCGGAGCGGCTCCCTTATCTAATAGCCCCGCAATGCAATAAAAGAATTTTTTCTGAGCTTCTGTAATTTCAAGCAGGGAAGTAATTAAGTCGGAAGTGACAGGCGTAATTCCGTCTGAAAGCATATCCAACAGCGCGATAATCTGCGCCGAAGGAATTTTCACATGTTCAAGACCAAGGGTTTTCATGACATTGTTTATGTCACCAGAACCTTGTTCTAAGTTTATGATTGTTTTCTGTATGTCTTCAATACAGCTTGCAATACTTTCTTTCATTATCCGTTTGCTCCGGAATTATTGTTCGAAAGGAATATTTCACGGCTGTCGTATTCAGCAATATATCTGGAAAATCCCCAAGAATGAAAAGTAGATGAGCAGAAACCGTTCATGCCGGTAATACCGATTTCAAGGTTATCTGAAAATGATGCAATAAGCTCAAAAAGTGATGAACCTACGGATAAAGTGTTGCTGAAATCAAACAGCACTTTGTTCTGGTTTGTAATATCCTGCAAAACTTTTTTAACTGCTTCGCGCTGTTCGGAAAAATATAGTCTGTTAACGGAAAGAATAATAATTTCGCAATTATCAATGGATTCAATTTCTATAGGTTTTAATCCGTTGTCGATTGGTCCTGCAACGACTTCATCTTCTCCTAAAAGCCTTTGTTCAATAGAGGATGTAAATTCTGTATCGTAGCTTCCGGTATTTCGAAGTTGTTCAATAAGAATAAATATGGAGTTCACTGATTCAATTGCAAGAGCTATTTGCGGCAAAGCTCTTCCTACTTCTCCGGATTGCATTTTTTTCAGGAAGCTTTCTACTTTATGAGTAAATGCAGAAGCCGGTTCAAAACCGGACATGAAGCCGGTTACACCTTTAATTGTGTGAAGAGGGCGCGAAAGAATTTCTATACCTTCTTCAATCTGCTGCTCATCAAGAAGGTCTATTCCCTCAAGAACTTGAGGGTAATATTTATCATTAACTTCAGAAAAGAATTCTTCAATTAAGGATTCGTCTTCACTCATTTCCAGCTCCGTTAAAATCCGGTTTATTTGTGCAGCACGCCAAGTTTTTCAAGTTCTTCGTAAAGTTTTTCTTTTGACACCGGTTTTACGAGAAAGGCAGAAGCTTCAACATCATGAAAGGAGCGGATAACTGTTTTAGGGTCATTGAGTGCTGTCGTCATAAAAACTTTCACGCTCTTTTTATTCGGAGTGCCATTTTCTTTTTCAAAATTGCGTATGGCTTCAAGAGCTGTTATGCCATCCATTTCCGGCATCATTATATCCATACAAACCAATGTGTACGGCTTCCCTTCTTCAAAGGCAATTTTATATGCTTCAAAGGCTTCTTTTCCGTTCACCGCGATATCTATTTCGAAAAGAGGTGACAGAAAAGTGGAGATAAGTTTTCTGCTTACAAATTCATCTTCTGCTACAAGAGCACGCATCCGTTCCTCCGTTGGTGAAATATCTATATACAATCTCATATCATGTTTTTTAAATCAATATAATGTCAATTAATATTAAGCAATTATTGTGTTACTAGTTCTTTTCAGGCTTTCCTTGCAAACTTTGGAAAGGTTGAGTACCTAAAACGCCATGGAAAAAAAGAGAACCCCCCAAAGAGAAGAACGAATCAGAGAAGTGTTGGAAAAGCGGCAGAAAGATCTTACTCTTATTGTTGATAATGTCTGGGATCCGCATAATGTTTCAGCAATTTTGCGTAGTTGTGATGCTTTCGGTATTTATGGCATCCACTTGTATTATACTGACGCCGAGTGGCCGGATTTTGCCAATAAGTCGTCTGCGTCCGGTAAAAAGTGGGTGGAGCGTACAACACACACTGACGCGGCTGAGATGGTAGGATCACTTAGAGGTAAGGGATACCAAGTCCTCAGAACTGGTTTTTCGGAAAATGCAAGGCCGTTGATGGATTTTGATCTCAGCAAGCCTTCGGCAGTTATTTTAAGTAACGAACACAGCGGGACGGCTCCTGAACTGGCCGCACTTGTTCCTGATGAAGTTTATATTCCTATGCAGGGAATGATACAAAGCTTTAATGTGTCGGTTGCAGCTGGACTCATTCTTTATCATGGATTCACTCAGCGTTACGCTAAAGGTATGTATGACAAACCGTCTTTTTCACAGGAAGAGATGGATGTGATTGTACAGGACTGGCTTACCCGTTAAAGTATTGTGGTTAACTCTCGCCATTTGTTTTCAGTGTCTGACCAAAGTGAGATCAGGTCTTTTGAAAATATACTGTTTATATCCGGCTCGGAGAATTTGCTTTCGAGCTTGATTTTGTTGCCGAACACCTGCGCTATTCCTTTGATATTGCTGGCTTTTGCAAGGCTTGAATGCTGAATATGCCCGATGCGAAGCTGGCCTGCGTATATATGACTGTATCCGGCAAGGTATGCTCTTAAGTCCCGCTCAAGGTCATCGAATTGAGTGGGGTTGAAGCGGACATCAAACGGGCCGCTGTTGTTTATGGCTTCAAGGTTGAGCATGTGGCAACAGCCGGAAACATGTACTGCCGGACGGGTGTATGAAAATTGTCCGTAATCCAAGGCCGAACGGCAGTTGTCGAAAACCATAATTCTTTCTGTTAATCCTTCTATCTGTGATGTTCCGGATCCGGGTGGAAAAATATGATAGTCCGCTGATTGCAGGGTCGTCGGATTAGTGGTGGATGTAATTCTGCATCCCACTGCGCCGGGATTTCCATATTGTTTTGCGGTGGCAAGCAGTTCTTCAAGCCAGTTTTCAGGAAGTTCCACATCATCATCTAAAAATACGGCCCATTTTCCTTTGCGGGCATCAGGTTCGGCAAGCAGCCAGTTGCGGGCGGCAGGTGCTCCAACGTTAACCGGTAGTTGGATGGACTGGTATTGCCCTTTTGCAAAAATATTTTCAGCATTTTTGACGACTTCACCTGTGTTGTCGCTGGAACCGTTATTCAGCGCAAATATTTTTGCCCTGCCTATGTTTGAGGTCGCTACATTTTTAAGAGTATTTTCAATAAGTTTAGCGTTGTTCCATGAGTATAGCAGGATGGAAACTTCATCTGATGAGTCCAAAATATTAGCTGTCGGGGCAGGATTTAAAAGTCCGTATAATTTTTGTCCCCAGTTTACGTTCCAGATATTTTCTTTCCAAAGAGCTGAGAGAGTTTCAATAGCCTGCTCTTTATCATTGAGTTTTAAGAATAGTTCACACTTTATTGATTCTTTCCAGAGACCCCAGATGTCTCCATCCATTTTATTAACAGCGTCTAAAGCTTCTTGAGGTTCCAAGTATAAAAAACTGTACTGAGCATATAGCCTTTGTTTTACAGGCCTTAACTCATCATCCCATTTTACCAGATCGAGAGCTGTTTTGGGTAGCTCAGGGGTGCCGAGCCGTAGCAAAGTATCCCACGAATGGTTTAACCACGTTATTCCGTCTGGGCCGCGTAGCAGCGGGAAAAGGTGCTTGATTACAAGAGTTTGGTCGTTTGTCTGAAGCAGATTGTCCAGATCCTCGAGCGGAATGTTCCCTGTGTCCATACTTGAGATAAAATTTATAGTATTTTTAAGTGTTTCAGGAACGTTAATGTCACTGACTTCTGAAAATTTACGTGCTGCAAATGTATCCAGTGGATTCTGCATCCACATCCATAATGAAATTCCCCGGCATGGTATTGCGAAAGAGGGGATACTTGCTGAAAGTCTTTGGAATGTATTGATAAGGCCGCTTTGATGCGATATTTCCTCTGTGCCCAGAGCCCACAAAGGAACATTATTTTTTATTTCCAATAGGAATTTTTCAATATCTAAATTTATCAAACCTGTATTTCTGGTGGACATCAACTTCTCCGTAGGGCCGTTTCTTGTTCGCAGTATGATCGCTTGATACTTTATTTCCGCACATTGTAAAAGATGTTGGACATAAGTTTTAAAGTTGGTATAAATAATCGCTTCGTATGCACTATAAAAAGATCGGAGATTTGGGATGACTGATGTTGATGCCGTAAAAATAATAAGATCCGGCGGGGTACTTATTTATCCTACCGAAACTTTGTTTGCCCTCGGGGCAGATGCCAGTGACGAAGGGGCTGCAAATCGCGTTGCTCTTGTGAAAGGACGGCCTGTGTCTAAACCGCTACCTATTATTATAGGGAGTATGGATCAACTCGATCTTGTTACTAAATACGCATCTCCTGAAGTGCTTAAACTTGCTAAGTCTTTTTGGCCCGGGCCTCTTTCCATTTTGGTTAAAGCTCGCGAAGAGTTGCCATATGCTGTGAAAGATTCACGGGGATATACTTCTGTAAGATGGACCGATCATCCCGTTGCGGCAAAAATTTGTCTTGCATCTCGTACTCCGCTTATTGCAACAAGTGCGAATCTTAGCGGTAAAAAAGCTGCGGAAAAATTTGAAGATATTGATGAAGAATTGATAAACTCTGTTGAAGGTATTTTTGATGGTAAGCCCGCTCCTCGCGGAGGAAGTCCTTCAACCGTGATTGAACCGCTTAGCAATGGTAAAGTAAGAGTTCTCAGGGACGGAGTCATTTCCAGAGCAACTTTGATACAGGCCGGGTTCACAGTCGTAAATTAGCTTTTGATATATTATGTCGATTTTATTGACCTGCTCTTTATATGTGAGAGCAGGTCCTTTTTTTTAGTAAAAAAAATTAAACTGTAATCGTGATGAATAGCCGATGTTCAGTCTTCCGGTATAAATTGTTGTACTTTGTGTGTAATTTTAAAAAGAGACACTTTGTATATAAAAATGTTTAATTATAGCAGGTTAAGAGTTTTTATTAGTGGGTTAAAGTTTTGGCATGCGTATTGCTATATTTAAATCACCTTCATTCTTTTGCTGAGATTAATATCGAAAACAGGCCTCGCCGGATACCACCGGCGGGGCCTTTTCGATTTTGTAGCAAATTAAGAATTGAAGATTGAAAACTTTTGAATAAATTGATCAGATCTGGCCGATTGTGATATATCGTTTTTGGTAGTTCAAAAAATTAAACCAAGATCCCTTTGAAATCGGTGTTTTTATAATGCGAGTATAAAAAATTTAACTTTTTCCATGTTTGGTAAAAATGTCTTTTATATTTAAAATGACATATATTTAGGTATGTTAGCGTATGTTTTGGGTTTCTATAATTTTTGGCACGCGAGTTGCTATATTTAAATCACCTTCATTCTTTTGCTGAGATTAATATCGAAAAACAGGCTCCGTCGGATACCACCGACGGGGCCTTTTTCGTTTATGTCGTTTGTCTTGTTTTCTTTCTTAGAAATAAACCGTATTCTCTTGTCATGAAAAAACATATGCGTTAATAATTATAAGGAATTACCAAATGTAAGAATTCCTGTTTTTGGTGACATAAAATTAAGGTTGTTGTGTATGCTTGGTTCGAAACCGTGTCCTCATTGCGGTAATGATGTTGTTCTTTACCGTAATCCGGTCCCTACTGTAGATATTATTATATATGATCCTTGTAAGGGGGTTGTATTAATTGAGAGGAACAACCCCCCGCTGGGGTGGGCTTTACCCGGTGGGTTTGTTGACTATGGCGAAACACTTGAACATGCTGCTGTTCGTGAGGCGAAAGAAGAAACCAGTCTAGACGTTGTACTTACTGGTCTGGTCGGAGTCTTTTCCATGCCTTGCCGCGATGACAGACAACATACAATAAGCATTACATACAGCGCTGTTGCGCGTAATCCGCAGGGGCTTAAAGCTGGAGATGATGCAGGAGCAGCCCGTTTTTTTCAGTTGGACGATCTTCCTGAATTAGTTTTTGATCATAGTGACATTTTGAATGAATTTTCGGTTAAAGTGCTTTCGTTGCAAGTTTCGGCTTCGATTGGAAATTCTGTTGAGCAGGTATAAAATCATAGGGAGTTTGGCCCATGCACGACGTTTTGTACGTAACTTCGGAAATGTATCCTTTTTCTAAAACTGGTGGACTTGGTGACGTTATGGGAGCTTTGCCTCCCTGTGTTCACGAAAAAGGTGTTAATGCCGCTGTTATCACCCCTTTTTATGGACGGATGAATCTGGACGGGCATAAACTCAGACTTGTTTATTCGGATTTACATGTGGGATATCCCTGGCCGTCAACGACTGCTGAAATATATCAGACAGACTACGATGGAATGCCTGTCTATTTTGTAGCCAGAGGTGAATATTTTGATCGTCGCTATTACTACAATACTCATAACGGCGACTATTTTGATAATTGCGAAAGATTTATTTTCTTTTGTAAAACTGTTTTGAAATGGGCAAGACTTCTGCCCAGTCCTCCGGCCGTGATACATTCACATGACTGGCAGTCAGCACTAGTTCCTCCTTATTTACATTTCGAACGAGCCCGTGATTCTTTCTGGAAAAATACTAAGTCGGTTTCAACGATTCATAATCTTGCTTTTCAGGGGCGTTTTTCCGAAAGGCTTTTTCACGAATCAGGGCTTCCGGTTGAAGCATGGTCCATGCACGGAGCAGAATTTTATGGTGATTTTAATATGCTCAAAGCCAGCATTGCCTACAGCGACGCAGTTACAGCCGTCAGCCCTACCTATGCAGAAGAAATTTTAGGACCTGAATTTGGTTGTGGGCTCGAAGGTTTTTTAAGAAGTAACAGTGGTAAAATCGAAGGAATTCTGAACGGGGCTGACTATAATGTCTGGGATCCTTGCGAAGATAAGTTTTTGCCATGCTGTTACAGTGCTGAGGATATTCGCGGTAAACAGCAATGCAAGCAGAGCATGCTGCGTGAATTTTATATGTCTGATCAACTTGAAGACAAACCTGTCTTTGGATTCATAGGGCGTTTGAGAGATCAGAAGGGTGTTGACCTGCTCATTGACATCATTCCGAAGCTGATGGAAAAAGATGTAGGTCTTATTGTGCTCGGTGAAGGCAATCTTGCTTACGAAGCACAGCTTCTTGAGCTTATGGAAGAGTATGCTGGAAAATTATGTGTTCAGGTCGGATATACCGAAAATCTGGCTCATGCGATTCAGGCCGGATCGGATATTTTTCTGATGCCCTCACGTTACGAACCATGTGGTTTGACCCAGATTTATGCCTTACGATTTGGAACGCCTCCTGTTGCCACAGCTGTTGGCGGGCTGTGTGATACTATTACTCCCTATCCTTCCAAAGAAGCAACGGGATTCACCTTTGCGGAATCAGACGCGGATTTATTTTTTGAAGCGATTGAACAGGCTATAGCTGTCTGGCATGACAGAGAAGAGTGGGAAAAAATGGTCAAACGGGCTATGCGGAAAGAGTTCACATGGGATCGTTCGGCTGATGAGTATATTAAATTGTATCGCAAACTCGGCGCGAGAATTTAGGAAAAATTATGTCACAAGAATTGATAGCGGATTTAGCTGAAAGGCTTAATGTAAAAGTTGAAGGTTTAAGTCTTATTGAATCCGTCAGAAAGCTTCAGAGAGTTGAAGGCAATTTTGATTGTTTCGCAAGGGCGGCAAGCGGTTTTTGCGATCAGAAAGATTGTTTATTTTATATTGAATGCCTCCAGAATTCCCGAAAATCAAAGGACTGATGCTTCATGCCTGAAACTTTACCTGTCTACATAGCCCCTTTTGATTTGTTCCTGTTCGGGAAAGGTGAGCACTGGGATCTTTACCGTATTCTCGGAGCTCATTTTGATGTGCAGGATAAACAGGAAGGGTATCGTTTTGCCGTGTGGGCACCGAATGCCCGCAATATTTATGTCGCCGGAGATTTCAATAACTGGGATAGCCGCGCGAATCAGTTATATCCTGTCGGCGTGTCCGGTATCTGGGCGGGATTTGTGCCGGATGTTGTGCCCGGTCAGATGTATAAATATCAGGTAGTTCAAAGTGACGGGCGAGAAGTAACTAAGACAGATCCTTTTGCTTTTCGTTCCGAGATGCGTCCCGGGCATGCCGCTGTTACATGGGGGTTAGAAAATTATGAGTGGACAGACGACTCATGGATGACAAAGCGCCGCAACGACGGATTGCCTCTTGATAAACCCATGTCCTGTTATGAAGTTCACCTCGGTTCATGGCGCAGAGATAACTGGGATTACCGTACCTATCGCCAGTTGACGGAAGAGCTTATTCCTTATGTAAAAGATATGGGATTTACTCATATTGAACTGATGCCTATAGCCGAACATCCTCTTGATGAATCGTGGGGATATCAGACCAGTCATTATTTTTCTCCGACTTCACGGCATGGAACGCCTGATGATCTCAGATACTTTATTGATAAATGTCATCAGGAAGGAATCGGGGTCATTCTGGACTGGGTTCCCGGACATTTTCCAAAAGATGAATGGGGGCTTGGGCGTTTTGACGGTACAGCCCTTTATGAGCATGCTGACCCTCGTAAAGGTGAGCATCCTGACTGGGGAACATATATTTTTAATTTCGGTCGTCATGAAGTCTGCAACTTCCTACTGACCAACGCGCTCTACTGGCTCAAAGAGTTTCATATTGACGGGCTTCGTATCGATGCAGTGGCTTCCATGCTATATCTGGATTATTCTAGAAAAGATGGAGAATGGGTAGCCAATGAGCATGGCGGTAACGAGAATATTGAAGCTATCCAGTTGTTTAAGCAGCTCAATACTGTTGTTCATGACCAGTTCCCCGGCGCAATGATGATTGCTGAAGAATCAACATCATGGCCCGGAGTTTCAAGGCCTGTTTATACCGGTGGTCTTGGATTTACTTTCAAGTGGAATATGGGGTGGATGAATGACACGCTTGATTATGTGAGCAAAAGTCCTATTCATCGTGCGTATCATCACAACAGTTTAACTTTTTCTATGATTTATGCTTTCAGCGAAAATTTTGTTCTGCCGCTTTCACATGATGAAGTTGTGCATGGCAAAGGTGCTCTTTTGTCTAAAATGCCCGGTGACACTTGGCAGCAGATGGCTAATTTGCGTTTGCTTTTCAGTTATCAGTGGGCGCATCCCGGCAAAAAGTTATTATTCATGGGTTGCGAGTTCGGGCAGTGGAATGAATGGGATTGCCGCAAAGAATTGGACTGGCTGTTGCTAGGGTTTCCTGCACATCAAGGAATACGCAATACCGTTACTGATTTGAACCGGACAATGCGTGAAAATCCCGCCATGTATAAGCAGGATAACGACTGGTCAGGGTTTGAATGGGTAGATTTCAGCGATTTCAAATCTTCTACCATCAGTTTTTTACGTAAAAATGATGGCGACAGGCCCATTCTCTGGATTTTTAATTTCACTCCGGTGGTACGGTCCGGTTATTGTCTCGGTTGTCCACAGGGCGGAAGGTGGAAAGAAATATTTAATTCGGATGCAGAAATATACGGCGGCTCCAATGTCGGTAATGTCGGCGAAGTCGTAGCCAAGAAGGCCGGAGATATCGGATCTTTTCCATATTATCTGGAACTGACCTTGCCACCGCTCGGTGCTATTGCTTTACGGCCTGAGTAATTTGCAAGTTTGCTGGATTGTGCTTTCGTAGGCCTCCGGCGTCCAAAGGGCCCGCGGCCCTCTGGATTCCCTTTTAAAGGGAGGGGCTTTAGGTGCAGTTTTGGTTTTTAAAAGTGAGTAAAGTTAATTTACGGGGGGAGCTTTCTTTAGGAAAGTTTCTCCCTCTTTTTGTGCTCTTGCTAACTGTTTTGAAATAGTATTGGATAAGCGGGTGTTAAGTAATTTCCTAAAAGTATTTAAATAAAAATTCAGGTGATAATATGAAAAAAAATATATGTATAACTCTTGGTGATCCAAACGGGTTGGGGCCTGAACTTGTTTGCAGGTCATTTTCTGGACGTAAACCGGAGCGTGTTTTTTTGATGGTTGGTCCTGCGAACAGTTTGGAATACCATTTGGAGCAGCTTGGACTTGATCCTTTTTATGAGGAAATCGATGATCCCGCAAAGATTGTCGGGGCGAAGGCGGGATATTATCATTATTGTCCTGAGAAATTAAAAGATTTTAAGCTGAATGTCGGCGTCGCGGACCCTGAGGGAGGGCGTGGTGCCGGTGAAGCTTTGGAGACCGCAGTTCAATTGCTTGAGGATAAAATAGTTTATGGGCTTGTTACCTGCCCGTTAAATAAGGCTATGTTGCAGTTGGCTGGATTTGATTTCCCGGGTCATACGGAATTTTTGGCGGAACGGTCAGGTGCAGGGCGTGAAAATGTCTGCATGCACCTTGGCGGACCGAAGTTGAAAGTAAGTCTTGTTACGACTCATCCAAAGTTTGTTGATATTCCTGCTTTAATTACCAAAGAAAGAATTTTGCGTTGTCTTGATTTGACAGATCAACTTGTGAAGTCGCTCGGCCTTGAAAAGCCTATTGCAGTGTGCGGTCTCAATCCTCATGCTGGAGAATCAGGTCGAATCGGTCGCGAAGAAATCGATATTATCGAACCCGCTATTAAGGAAGCGAATGCGAAAGGGCTAAATGTCGAAGGTCCGTTTCCCGGTGATACAATTTTTTACTTTGCCGCGCAGGGTGCGTATAGCGCAGTCCTTGCCATGTATCACGATCAAGGTTTGGCTCCGCTCAAGCTTCTGCATTTCAGTGAAGCAGTAAATATTACGTTGGGATTGCCTTATCCGAGAACTTCACCCGATCACGGCACTGGTTATGACATAACCGGAACCGGAAAAGCGTCACTAGACAGCTTTAAAGCAGCACTGGAAACAGCTGGAAAAATGGTTGACGCATAACCTACTGAAATATGTTTTCCTAATAAATATTTTATTAAAAAGAATTAGTTAGTAATCTCTTACTTAAAATATTCCCCTAAAAAAGGGTGTGCAGAGGGCCGCGGGCCCTTTGCCCGCCGGAGGCAAAATCTTTGTTTTCAGCGCCGCAGGCCTAACAAGCACAATCTACCTATTTATAATAAATTCAGCCGCACGAAGTAAATCATCTGCTATGTATGTGGCTTTACCTTCGCACTGAGGCTCTTCTTTTAACCCTTTGCCTGTGCGGACAAGGATTGTGCTGGCTCCTTTGGCTAACCCGAGTTCTATGTCACAGATCTTGTCGCCTATTACGTAGCAATCTGTAGGATTCATTTTAAAATCTTTTATTGCGTTGTCGAACATTCCCGGAGCGGGTTTGCGGCAATTGCAATTTTGTTCAGGCGCATGTGGACAGTGATATATTGCATCGAATTTAATTCCGCTTTTAGACAGCATTTTTTTCATTCTGTTGTTGACCGCGTTCATGTCATCTTCTGAATAATATCCGCGTCCTATTCCTGATTGGTTCGTGACGACTATCAGACCGAATCCGGCATCCTGCATTAGTTTAAGCCCGTCTTCGGCATTGGGCAGGATCTCAACACCTTCGGGATCACTTAGATAATGCTTGTCGACGATGATTGTGCCGTCCCGATCAAGAAGTATATATTTTTTCATTGTGCTTCCAATAGAAAAGCTCAAATCTTCACGTATGAAAATTTGAGCTTTTGTTGTTTCATTTTTTAAAAGCCCGGGCGGCTTAGTTACTGCTTGCAGATTTTAGCCGATTTTTTTGTTGGCAAATTTCAGCATTTTTTCAGCTTCAGCGAAACTGGGATTGATTTTGATTGCCTTTTTTGCGGCCTCGGCCATCTTATCCCATTTTTTCCAGTCATAATAAAGGCGACCACAGTTAAAGTAGAGATATTCATCCTTGTCGTTTAGTTGCAAGGCCTTGATGTAGTACTTTTCGGCTGTAGCAAAATCCTGCATTTTGCGAAGAACTATTCCGATACGGTTGTAAAGAAAGATTGCATTAGGATCATGTGCCAGAGCATCTTCAAGATAGCTGAGTGCTTCTGAGTAAAGGCCGGCTTTTATGAATTTATCAGCTATTTCTGAACGGAGTTCCGTATCATCTTTAAATTCACGGATTAACTGGTTGAAGGTAATATGAGCTTCGGGAACATCACCTTTCTCTATTTGGGCTTGTCCCTGTTCAAGAATATCTCTTTTCCTTTTTTCCATTGCTTTCAGGAGATCCTGAGCATTGGCGCTGACTTTTTCCTGCAACTCTTTTAAGAGTTCGCGCAAAACTTCCATCAGGACTTTTTCTTCACCGTGCGTATAATTGATGATCAGCGGATAATCTTCGCGCAGTTTTTTATCACCATTAAGAATGTGCACAGTGCTGTCGAGCAGTTCTTGAAATTCTTCCCTCTCAGACTTCATCAGTGAGCCGCGAAGCATTGCAACAACTGCATCATATACAGCCTGAACCGCTGCCATAGCTTTTTGTTGTTTTAAAAGGCTTGAGACTCCGGCCAGTTTTTTCCTGGCATTGGTAAGTTCACCGGACATATTATTCTCCGAAGTTATGTTTTAGGAGAGAGTTATTTACCAAGAGCTTCTTTTACCAGATTGCGGAATCTGGCGAAGAAATACTCACTGTCGCGTGGACCGGGAGCTGCTTCCGGGTGAAACTGAATTGCAATTATCGGTTTTGATTTATGTGCAAATCCTTCCAATGTTTCATCGTTAAGATTTTTATGAGTCATTATAAGATCTGAACATTCAGAAATGTCAACGCAAAAACCGTGATTCTGTGAAGAAATCTCGATTTTCTGGGATTCCATGTCCAATACAGGCTGGTTGCAGCCATGATGCCCGAATTTTAACTTAAAAGTTTTTCCACCTAGTGCAAGTCCGAGAAGCTGGTGACCTAGGCAGATACCGGCAGTCGGAAAATCCTGACAAAGGGCGCGCACTGTTTTGATAGCGTGGTCCAGAACTCCGGGATCACCGGGGCCGTTGGAAAGGAATATGGCATCGGGACCCAGATCGCGAATTTGTTTTTCGCTGTAGCTTGAAGGAACAGAAAGAACTTCAAAACCTTGATCTTCGAGAAGGCGCAGAATGTTCCATTTAACACCATAATCAATAAGTACGAGTTTAGGGCCTTTGCCGCTCCACTTATATCCGGATGTCACATCAACAGGAACAGGTTTATTCTCTCTCCAAGCATAGCAGGAGGTTGAAGTTACCTGATCTACCAGATTACGGCCTTCCATTGTAGGAATTTTTTTAGCTTTTTCTACAAGCTTGGCGGGATCGGTTTCTTCGGTTGAGATAATTCCGCGCATGGCTCCGTTGATACGGAGATGGCGTGTCAGAGCGCGGGTATCAATCCCTTCAATCCCTATAACGCCTGCTTCTTTAAGGTAGTCGGGCAGAGATATAACTGATCGCCAGTTAGAGGGCTTTTTGCAACATTCTTTAACAATAAATCCAGCGACGTGGACTTTGGAAGACTCGTTGTCTTCCTTTGTTATTCCATAGTTGCCGATAAGCGGATAGGTCATACAGACCATCTGTCCTGTGTATGAAGGGTCTGTGAGAACTTCCTGATATCCGGTCATGCCGGTGTTGAAGATGGTCTCACCGCCCGTTTCACCGGGGCCTGTGAAGGATGTTCCTTCAAACCAAGTTCCGTCTTCAAGTGCCAGAATGGCTTTCATATTTGTTCCCTCTCAAGAATCTTTATGGCTGTATCCAAATCTTCGGGACGGTCTACTCCGTGACAGGAGTGTCCTGTAACCGTGACATGGATGGATATTCCGTTGTCCAGCAGCCTGAGCTGTTCTAGCCTTTCCCTTTGTTCAAGCGGGGATCCAGGCAGGCTGGCGAATGTTTCAAGGGCTTCCATGCGGAAGCCGTATAGGCCGATGTGTAACAAATATTCTCCTTTCCCATCATGAGAGAAGGGTATGGGAGAACGGGAAAAATATAGTGCTCTGTTGTCTTTTGCAAGCGCGACTTTTACCCTGTCAGGGGAAAGAGCTTCCTTTGCGCTTATTGGAGAGGCAAGGGTTGTTACTCTTACATTTTTATCAGTAAAAGGGCTTACCAATTCAGAGAGCATTTCCGGGGCAAGACAAGGTTCGTCTCCTTGAATATTTACCACAACTGAATCTTTAGGGATATTTAATTTTCTCGCTGCTTCCAGTACTCTGTCGGTTCCGCTTGTGTGCGTATCGGCAGTCATTATGGCCGGAACTCCTAGTTTTTCCGCCGCATCCATTATGATAGAGCTGTCTGTTGCGAGGACAACTTGTGCCATTTCAGGGCACTTGCTCGCTTTGTTCCAGACATGCCAGAACATGGGTTTTCCGCAAATGTCAGCCAGTGGCTTACCCGGAAAACGGCTGGATTCGTAGCGAGCCGGAATTATTCCGAAACATCCTGATATTGTATTCATGCGTTAAAGTCCTTACGACAGATTCCGGTTTATGGCTTCGCAGGCCATTTTTGTTCCGCCGCGCATATCTTCAAGAAAAGCTTCAAAATGGTTTTTAACTTTTTCAGGCTTTACTGTTTTTTTGCTGATTTCCAGTAATTCGTGCAGAACTCCTTCCCAGTCCTGTGCTTGTCTGGCAAGTTTGTTCTCAAAAATTTCGTTGCCGATCCAAGCGAAATTGGACCAGAACGGGCCTATTACCGGAGTTACACCGTATGCCAGTGGTTCGAGAAAGTTTTGTCCGCCAACGGGAGCAAGGCTGCCTCCGATAAAAGCAGCGCGTGCCAGAGAGAAGGCTGAGAACATTTCCCCAAAGACATCCCAGAGAACAATATGTCCGAAGGGCACAGTGTTTTCAATTTCTGAACGGAGAATCCATGGAAGACCTTTTTCGTTCAACATTTTTTTCCAAGCTTCGATCCGGTGCATATGACGCGGGAAAAGTCCTATGACTGTTTTAGGTCTTTCTTTTTTCAGTGCGACTGAAATATTTAAGACTTGAGATTCTTCTTCTTTCCGGACCGAACCCAGTATTATGAAAGGTGTTTTCGGTTTGAAAATACTGGAAAGAGGATTTGAGATATATGGAATTATTTCCGCTGTGGCCGTGCTGTCGAATTTAATATTAGGCATCAAACTGACTTTGTCTATTTCAAACAAAGTTTTGAATCTGTTCGCATCATCCGGAGATATTGCAAGAATTTCTTCCGGTGCAATGAGCTTGAAAAATGAAGGGCATGTCATGTATCCGGCAAGGCTTTTCGTGGTCATTCTTGCATTAATGATGATTACTTTTATTCCGAGATCTTTACATGCCATAAGGAATCCTGGCCAGATTTCTGTTTCCAGAAGTACCACCAGTTTCGGATTAACTGCCTTTAACGCCTTTGTTGCCAAACTGGGCATATCAAAGGGAAAGTAGGTTGCCGTCGCAGAAACATTGCGCGAATTCGGGGTCAGCCTGTATGCTGTCCGTTCAAGCTCAGAAAATCCTTGTGAAGTGTTGGTGGTTAAGAGAAATCTAGTTGGTTTGTCAGGAGAAATGTGATCCATAATCCGTGTTGCAAGCTTTGCTTCTCCGGCTGAGGCTGCTTGAATCCATACATCTGCCTTTGGCGGAAGGCTGTGTTTCAGAGTTCTGCGGTCAAACCCTTCACGTAGTCTTTCGTTTCGATGCAGAAAAGGCAAAGCGGCTTTCCATCCGAGGTCGTAGACAAACGAGGCTGTCTTAAGCTTGAGCGATTTTGGCATGTGGTGATCCTGACTTTTCGTTTCTTGAACTTGCCGTTTCGGCATACCCGTTGAAATAAATTACTTTTGCCTGCTTAGTCCCAGTTCGATGAGTTTTTCAATCAGCTTGCTGAATGAGTACCCGGCAGCCTTTGCAGCTCTTGGAACAAGACTTGTCGGAGTCATCCCCGGGAGTGTATTTACTTCCAGAATATAGGGAACTCCATTTGAAATTATAAAATCAGCTCTGCTGTATCCGCTAAGACCAAGAAGTGTATGTGCTTTCAGAGTGATTTCTTTAATTTTATCTGTGAGCTTTTCTTCTATCGGTGCGGGGCAGACTTCTTTCGCTCCGTCAAGGGCGTATTTACTGTTATAGTCAAAGAACTGTGCTTTGTCAGGAGGAGTAATGAGGATAAGCGGTAACGGCTCGTTGTCTAGAATCGCGCATGTTACTTCAATTCCTTTGATATATTCTTCCACCAGTGCGCTGTCACCCATGCTGAAAACTTTTTCAATTCCGCTCTGCATGTCCTGCGCGTTTTGGGCAAAAGTCATACCGAGGCTTGATCCGCCTGAATTAGGTTTAATAAAAACAGGGGGGCTAAGTTTTTCTATTCCGTTGCATCCTTCTGCGTCACAAATTAATTCCCATTTGGGACTGAGAATAGAGTTTGCATCAAAAATTGTTTTGGTGGCAGCTTTGTTCAGAGTCAGGAAAGAGCTTTCCGGTCCAGAACCTTGGTACGGGCAGGATGTCCGGTTCAGCATTGCCTGAATAAGTCCGTCTTCTCCCGGTGATCCGTGAAGATTAATAAAAGCAAAATCAGCTTTGTTCGCGCGGGCCATCAGGTTGCTGAAGTCCTGTGCGGGGTCCAGTAAGTCTACTTCGTGTCCAAGTTCAAGCAGGGCACTGTGAATGCCTTTTGCTCCGCTCAGAGACACTTCCCGTTCGTCAGACCAGCCGCCCGCTATCAAAAGAACACGCATTAAGGTCAACTCCAAGTAGGTTTTCAAGCCGTTGTTCGAGAACTAAGGCTTGTTCATATGTTTGCTGAATTCTCTGTTTGATTTTTTCCGTTTTTCCATATCTCACAGATAAATCGCCGAATCTTTTTTTAAGTGATGTCAGGTTGTCGTGCATAACTCGTTTGTCGCTGTAACTGACGACAAGCGGAAGAAAATATTTGTCAGCATCGGGTTCAAACGGCCAGAAAACGTGATGCAGTACGCCCATTGCAATGACCGGATTTCCGGTTAAGTGCATGGTCCAGGCTGCGCCAAGTTGACTATGGTTGCCGCCGTACAGAATTGAATAGCTTTTTGCAATATCATGCATCAGCGCAGATGCCTGAATGGTTGGAACGTGTACGGGGATTCCTGCCTGTTCTGCGATCAAAGCAATGGATACAGCCACTTTTGCGACCTGCGTACTGTGTGCTTTGATATTATCAAACATGTCATAGTCTTCCCAATGCTGCATGCACTCGGAGGCCGTAGGAACAGACCATGAAGGGTCGGATTTAACTGGCAAAGGAGGCGTTAAACAGGATTCCATTGGCGGATACCCGGGGGATGGTTTTTTAGGTGATTTTATCTTGTTGATATTATTCATAAAATTTAAGAGTTGTCTTTTGAAGGCTGAAACTTCCCTCCATTACCATTTTGCATTAAAAAAGGCAAAGCCTCGATTTGCAGTAAATCGGGGCTTTGCCGGAAAAACATTCTATAATCCGGCATGAAAATCATTTTGCATGCGATAGAAAATTTATTTTAAGCAATGAGTGGTTATTAAGAAATATCTTCTTGAAGGAGCGGATCTGAGAGCAGTCTCATAACTCTTGCAAGATCAAAATCATGAGCTTCATTAATTCCGCCGCCTTGTGCGTTTGCTTCAACAGTTTTTTCAAGAAGCAGTTCCGGATTCACGTCTTGAGCTTTAACACCGGATCTCAAGTTTGCAGAAATGGTATCAATATTCTGGTCCCGTGTTTGAATCGGGCCGGAATTATTTTGTTTAGAAGTGATGTGTTCATTTCTGATTGGCGTATTTAAGATCTCTTTACCAAAACTGATTTCCATTTTTCATTCCTCCTGATTATATATTCAGCATTAAGCAAATTTTGTTCCTCTGAAAAAAAAGTCTTATATTGTTGAACGTTGTGTTTTTGTGGGAGGACAAAACTTCCATATAAAATGGTAAGGTGGGAAAAAAAGGGAGGGGTAAAATAAAATAAAAGAGGAACAGTAATGAAATTTCCCTTGAATTTTTTTTTCCTAGGTTTTATCTGGGAAACAGGTACTTGATGCAGGGGCCGCAAATGTTAAGTTTGAGGAAGTGCATTATATCCTGAAAGTTTAAGCTGTTAACAGTTTTTACTATTAATTTTTAAGGAGGTATACATGGCAAACGTTGAATTTGAAGGTAAGAGTTTTGAGGTTGATGAGGATGGATTTTTGCTAAAGTTTGAAGAGTGGACTCCCGAATGGGTTGATTACTGTAAAGCTGGCGAAGGTATTAAAGAACTGAATGAAGAGCATCAGAAAGTTCTCGATTTCTTGCAGGATTACTACAAGAAAAACGGGATTGCTCCCATGGTTCGTATTCTTTCCAAAGTTACAGGCTACAAACTGAAGCACATTTATGAGTTGTTTCCTTCCGGTCCTGGTAAGGGAGCTTGTAAAATGGCTGGCCTTCCAAAGCCGACTGGTTGCGTTTAGTACAACAGTAAATTTGGTTTGTGAGTTGCGAGATAGTCATGTTGGCTGTTTCGCTTTGTTCCAAAGTCAGAAAAACCCTCGGGCATTGGGTCCGGGGGTTTTTTTGTGATGAATGTTATACCTGTTTAAATCCATTTTCTTTTTTTAAAATAGAATAACATTCCGACTGCAACGACAGCCATCACTCCTAATAGAACGTGGTAACCATATTTATAATGAAGTTCAGGCATCGACTCGAAATTCATGCCGTATATTCCGGCAAGAAAAGTAAGTGGAATAAAAATTGTCGCAAAAATAGTCAGAAATTTCATGATTTCGTTCAACTTGTTACCAATAGCCATGTTATATGTACTGAATAGGTCTGCGAGCATTTCTTTATATATTTCAGCAGAGTCTACAGCCTGTTCTTCAAGGCTGGCGAGGTCTCGCAGGTAGGGCATTGTTTCAGGATTAATAATTTCTGAATCTAGATTTTTAAGTTTGGATATAATTTCTCTGACCGGGCGAACAGCTTTGCGTACGTATGCAATTTCACGCCGGTATAAGTTTATTTCTTCTAAAAGTTCCGGTACGGGATTCTCCAGTACTTCTTCTTCCATATCTTCAATTCTTTCACCCATCTTTTCAATGACTTTCAGATAGTTTTCCAAAACGCAGTCTAAAAGAGCATATAATAAATAATCTGTTCCGCGAGTTCTTATTTTCCCACTTGGTTTGGTAATTCTGTTCCTAACTGGTTCAAAGACATCGCCGGGCCTTTCTTGGAAAGTGATCAGATAATTGGGGGTAAGAATTGCGCTTAATTGTTCAGACCAGACTTCAGTTTGATCCTTGTTTAAAAAAAGCATCTTCATAGTAATAAACAGATGATCTTGATATTCTTCAATTTTAGGGCGCTGTCCGGTGTCTTGAATGTCTTCAAGCATCAGGGAGGAGAGGTCAAACTTCTCTCCGACTTTTTTGATCAATTCAGAATCATGGAGGCCGTCAATATTGAGCCAGCTGGTCGTATTTGTCTCTTTAATCGGGCCTACTTCATCGATTTCTTTAATGAATTCTTTTCGCAACTTTTGCGAATCATAATCAATGATTCGTAAACGGGGTTCATCCATTCTTTGCTGTCCGATGAAAATAAGTGAACCGGGAGATTGTCCTGCTTTTTTGTCGAAATTTTTAAGAAATCTTGCCATGGATTCTTACCTGTGTGTTTGAATTTTGAATCGTTTTGAGTTTTATAATTCAAAGTTATCGGATGATTCTGAAATATAGAAGCAGTACAAGGATTGTCAGCATAAGGCCCCATAGAAGGGCCATACGAATTGCTGTAACCTTGGCCCGTTCACGTTCCCACCAAGTCAAGGGTTGAATTCCTTGGAGCAAGAATGTCACTACACCTGCTAAATTCAGGCATATTATGTTTGCGATAAAAAGAAGGCCGGCGCCTGCAGCGAGTGTCGTTTGTCCTGCACCTAAAAAGATGCCACAGGCGCTGAGAGGAGGAAGAAGCGACAAAGCAACCATCACTCCGACGAGGGAAGTAGGAACGCCCAGTGTAAAGGATATTATTCCGGCTGCTCCGGAAACAATAGCTAAAATTATATCTGAAAAACTGGTGGTGCTTCTTAACATCAGTTCAGAAGATATTTCCGGCAGTCCAAGAGAAAAACCTGCGCAAAGGGATATAAAAAAAGCAAGAGCAATACCAACAATAAGTGTTTTGGATGACTCCAGTGCCAGTTTGCCGTCACCAAGAGTTGTAGCTAACGATAGGCCTACATTCGGTCCCAGAAGGGGAGCTAGGACCATCGCGCCTATAATTACAGCCACGTTGTCTCGCATAAGTCCGATAACTGCTACTAGTGATGAAAAAAGAACAAGCATTACGTAGCTTTTTGACATTACGGAGGTATCTAAAACATCTGAATACAATTCTTCGCGGCTTATTCTGTTCTTTCGTTTAGCTGCATCGTTTTCGGCGTTTTCTCCGTTTGGATTGACGGATATTTCTTCTTTGACCGGTACTTTCAATCTAGGAATTGTTGCTTCGGCAGAAAAAACAATAATACGATACTTCTCAGTCCATGAAAAAAGATTTTCAAGCTTATCCAGAACATTTTCTGACTCTTGGACATCAAGTACGACTCTAAATGTCAGAGCTGTTTCATCGTCTAAAGGAGATGCCCAGAAAACATATCCTTCATCGGGGCGATGTTCTTCAAGAGATTTGACAACCTCGTCCTTGTCCTCGCGGGGGGTAACTATCTCTATTACTCGCAAAGGCATTATCTTTTTCTCCCTGCGCTTTTTCAAAACTTCATGACACGATAAAAACAAGCGAAGCATAGCATGACGCATTCGTTAAAGTATATGCTCTGGACGTCTATCTTCGTATAAAGAAGGAATTAAGAAAGGTTGCCGCCGGCATCTTTGTTTTTACCCAGCACATCAGCGAGGGCCTGACTGCTTTTAAGGTGAAGATCCACTTGCGGGAACGCAATTTCAATGCTGTCGCGTCTGAAATATCTGTCTATGGCAAAGCGAAGTTCGGAGATTGTTTTGATAGTGTTATCAATGTCATCTATCCATACACGCAGTATAAAGTCGAGGCTGCTTGATCCGAAATCATTAAAGTGAACATACGGTTCAGGCTTACTAAGAACATGGGGATTTTCATTCGCAACTTCAAGCAATGTTCTTCTGACTCTGTCTGTATCCGAGCCGTAGGCTACACCGACCAATATATCGCGGCGGAGTATTGAATTATTTTTAGTCCAATTGGTAACCTGATTGGTAACAAGGTCGGAATTGGGAATCATGATTACCGCATTTTCGAAGGTTTCTACCAGAGTGGTACGTATGTTGATGTTTTTGACTGTGCACCAGAGACTGTTTAATTCAATGACATCGCCTTGCTGGATGGATCTGCCGAATAGTAAAATAAGGCCGCTGATAAAGTTGTTTACAATATTTTGAAGTCCGAAACCTATACCGACACTGAGTCCCCCGGCGATGACGGCTATACTTGTAAGGTTCAAGCCAAGAATGCGCATAGCCAAAAGCGCAAACAGCGTCCAGATTCCATAGGAAAACAAAGTTTGCATTGAAGGAACTGCGCCTCGTTTACCTCTGGGCCATTTTCGCCCGACAAGCTCGATGGAAACCTTGAAGGCTGAAACGCTGTGCTTGGTCATGAAGAAAAGAACAAATACAGATACAATATTTCCAATGGATATTGAATAGCCATCCCAGCCTGTGTTCATAGCTAAAACATCCAGCACAGTGCTTTGTCCGAAAAAGCCGACCAGCCAGAAGTATGCGATGCTGAACGCAATTGCCCATCCTAAGGGGACCGCCAAGCTGCGAACCAGCCCTTTAAATAGCTTCACATTTTTTTCAGTACTCAAAAACAGAATTTGCCCCCAGAGCATTCCGAAAGAGCGAATAAATATGCCCAGACTCCAGAGGATAGCCAGGAAGCATGCCAGTCTGCCAAATCCGAAAAAAGAAATAACTAATAAAGGGCTAAGAAAACTACTTTTCTTCGTAGAATCGAGTAGTCCTTGAAAGCGTCTTTTTTTCCATGCCGATGCAGAATTTAGAAACCATGAGGACACGAGGAATCCTAAAAAAAATAAAGTGACCCATTTACTGGGTACATGAAGAGCCAGCAGAAAAGAACTGAGTGTAAACAGGACAGCGGTTCTTGAACGTCCGCTGGTAAGTATAAAATTGTCTGTGCATATGTATTTAGAAATTTTCAATACCGATATGAAAAAAAGGCCGAAAGCAAGTATTTCCAAGGATTCCATTGTGGAAGGGAACGTTATCCTTGTCGCTACATATAAGGCAAAGCCGAAAAGAGAAGCGATAAACAGTGATTTGATTTTAAACTGGTTATCTCCCAGTACTTCGTGCCAGTTTACTTGTCTTTCTACAAAACTTTTCAGCGCCAACCCTGCTAAAATTAAAATTGCAAAGAGAGATAAATGCCTTAAAGCTTTTTCATCATAACTATCAAGAGCACTCTGGAATTCAGAACTTTTGATAGTCCACCAATTGTTATTCTGGAAGGATGTGCTCCAGAAAACAGGGCTGAATACTGGATTTTTCCCTACTAATAAATAGGAACTCCATAACTGCAACAGGTTATGTTTTTCCCCCTGTTCAAGCTTGTCCAGACGTTTAAGTACACGGTTTCCCTCTGTTAACAATGAGCCAATTTTTGAGAGTTGTTTTTTAGACTTAAATCGCAATTGGGAAATAGAGTTTATATTATTCCGATAAATAATTTTAAGCGAGTCGGGAGTTTCTGAGGGTATGGAAATGTTATCGAAAGAATTAATAACATCAATTCTGGAGACGCATTCTTCTTGAGCCTCTTGAAGCTTACTGAGTGTAGTTTTAATTTTTTCGCGTAGTTGGTAAAGATCATTTTTTACCTGTTTGCGATCTATCGGTGAACTTGTTGAGGCTCTTTCAGATATAAGAATATATTGAAAATGTTGCAGTGATTCTGCATATTTTTTCTGTGTTAGCATCAGTAGCAATTCAATTTGTGAGTAGGTTGCCAGTTCTTCGGCTTCAAATGTTTGAAAACTGTGAATCCGCTTTCTTAATAATTCAAGATTTTGATTCGTTTCGGCAAAAGTTGTGGAGCTAAGAGTCAGAGATATGGCGAGCACTGTAATTGTGCAATATATTAGTTTTTTAATGAGTGTTGAGTGTCTAGGCATATATTTCTTCTCCAGTTGATAGCTATCATTGGCGTAATATGATGTTTGTAAAGCTACGATTAACACGAATAATACGATCTTGTTGTTGGAATGTATATATGTAATTAAGTATATCTGTTTATTCCGTAGTTCCTTTTTCTGAGAGATTTGTTTTAATTATAGTGATTAATTTAAAATGAAATTGAGTTTTTTTTGAGTAGTCTTTTAGTGTGGGTAAGCATATTAGATTTTATACGTTTTAATCTCGGAAATATTTTATATATATTGGCCGGAGTTATTGTGGACGAGGGGAATATGTGATGCGCAATTATATGATTGTAACTTTGGATATATCGGCTCAGGCAGCTTTGGAAGAAATTCTAGCATCCTCGGGTGAGGGGAAATCCCTGACTGATATTGCTGCCGCTAGATCTGCTCTTGCGGTTAATCCTGCGGATGTTATTTTTGTTGATTACAATCTTCTTATGGAAGATTGTTCATTATATACTGATGGTATGAGTGCTATATGGCAAGGACACTCTGACGTTGAGATTGTTGTTCTTGTTATGCCGGATGATATTCGGCGTGCTGTTGATGTCATGAAGTCTGGAGCTGTTGATTATCTTACCTATCCTATTAATCCTGGTGAAGTTCAGGTTGTGCTTGAGCGGCTTGATAAGACGTTAATGCTCCATACAAAGCTGGATTATTTAAGAGACCAGTTTTGGAATGAAGACGCACTTCATGTCGTCAGAACAGACAGCATAGCCATGCGCGACGCTTTCGATAAAGTTCGCCAGATGGCTGGAACCAAAACGACAGTTCTTTTGACCGGTGAGACTGGAACCGGAAAAAGTCTTATAGCCAAACTTATTCATACACACAGTTCCAGAAAAAATGATCCTTTCGTAAGTGTTCATTGCGGAGCAGTGCCTGATACCCTTATCGAAAGCGAACTTTTCGGGCATGAGAAAGGAGCCTTTACCGGAGCAATCCGGCGTAAAATAGGTAAGTTCGGTCTTGCTGAGGGGGGAACTTTATTTCTTGATGAAATAGGGACAATCTCACAGTCTATGCAGATTAAGCTTCTGAATTTTCTTCAGGAGAGGACAATTCAGAGGGTTGGCAGTGATGAGTCAATCCCGGTTGATGTACGGATAATAGCCGCTACTAATGATAACCTTTGGGACATGTGTGAAAAAGGACTTTTTAGAAAGGATCTTTATTATCGCTTAAATGTGTTTCCGATTGAAATTCCGCCTCTTCGTGAGCGTAAGAGTGATATTCTGTCGTTTGCGGAAGCCTTTGTCAGTCATTTCAGCCTGCAACTTGGAAAGGATATAAAAGGTTTGCATCCGAAAGTGTTGGATGCCTTTCAGCGATATTCTTGGCCCGGAAATGTTCGGGAGCTTGAAAACTTGATTGAGCGGGCATGTATTCTTGAGAAAGATGATCGCATCAGTCTTTCCAGTATCCCTCAGGAGTTGTTTGGCCTTCTTCAAGGGGCAGAATGCAGTCGTCCTGACATTTCCATGGCGATCGGAAGGGCCAGACAGCTTGTTGTTGATAAGTTTGAGAAGGCCTACCTTTCCGAACTTCTTGAAGCTACGCACGGCAAGATAAAAGAAGCTGCGAAATGGGCTGGAATTACGCCCCGTCAGCTCCATAAATTAATGTCTCGTCATGGGCTGCAACGCAGAAGTTTTCGGCCTCCTGAAAAAAAAGGAACCGGCGCTTCACAGTAAATATTTTAGGAACTTTGAATTCACCTTTTTTAAGCTCTCTTCAAAGATCCTCCGTTTGGCCCGAACTCACCGATTACCCCCGTAATTAAGCTGTACTGATAGCTTTATAAGAACGAGATAAAAACGAGATAAGAACTTAAAGTTCCTATCTCGTTTTTTTTGTTTTATAAAAAAATAGTAAATACAGTTGTTTATGCGGTGGCATTGAATATGCTTTAGGTGGTTGAGCATGGTTTTTCTTGGAGGAGCGTGCATGGAAGAAAAGATGATAATACCCGAAACTGAAAAGGAAATCCTTGTCGGGGTGCTTATTCCGAGTGGTTGGAATGCTAGGTTCGACGTAATTAATCTTTCTCTTGCATGTGATGAAGAGAGAGAGGTGGGAATCGGAAATTTAGAAGAGCACCCGGAACTTTTTAATTTGCTTCGAAGACAAATAGAAGTCGCCGGAACAGTGATGAAGGACGGGGAGTTTGAAATCGTGAAAGTTGTTTCATTTAAAGTAGTAAGTGACAGCAATACAAACAAATAAAGAGTGGAAGGGATTGTTTATGAAAAAAGTGTGTAGCTCTTTGCTGTTTTTATGTCTTTTGTTGGCCTTCTCAGCAATAGCTATCGCCGCGGAAGCCCCCTCCGAAGATGAGGATATAACAATAGTCGGTGTAGTCATTTATATGGATGACGGAATTTTCATTGATGATGGAGCGCAGATACATCTTATGGTTGGAATGGATGATCCTCAATACGCTGGTTTAACCGTTGAAGTTATTGGTGAATCTTTGGCCGTTGATGGATCTCCGGCGATTAAAGTTAAAGTAATTTCTATTATAGATGAGCTTCCTCAGGAAGGCGAGTCTGGAAACAGCACAAACAGTATAAATATCAACGGCTGACAAAGCTGATGGTTTATAAATAAGGATAAAAAAAATGATTGAAATTGCTGAAAGTTCAGAATTGGAGCCTCCCCTTTCTCTGAACGCCTTTGCCAAGGTGTGGTCAGATGCAGGGATAGAAAAAAATGGTGCAGACTCCTCTCTTAAGGAATTCCGGAAACGCGTTTATCCAAGTGTTTCCGATAGAGAGTGGGACGACTGGCGTTGGCAAATAGCAAATAGGGTGAAGGACGTTGGCACCATAGAAAAAATTATTGGTGATTCAATGGCTGGTGCCATGCTTCTGAACAAGGGACTTCCTGCGGCGGTGACCCCTTATTATCTGGGAGTCGTAGCCTCTTCCGGTACAGCGGGGCTTCGGCGCTGTATAGAACCGACCGTACATGAATTTATGGCTGATACGAATGAAAGTGTCGATCCTCTCGGGGAGGAAGGGCACATGGTTGCTCCCGGATTAGTACATAGATATCCCGATCGTGTGTTGTTTCTGGTGACAGATTATTGTTCTACATATTGCCGTTATTGTACGCGTTCCAGGCTGGTCGGTAAAACTGGACGTCCTCATTCTATGAAGAAGTGGAAAAGTGCGATTGCGTACATTAAAAGAACTCCCGTTATACGTGATGTTCTTTTGTCAGGCGGAGATCCGCTGACTCTTCCGGATGAAAAGCTGGATTGGTTGTTGACTGAATTGCGCGCCATTCCACATGTGGAAATTGTCCGTATCGGAACTAAAGTACCGGCTGTTTTGCCTCAGCGCATTACTCCGGAATTAGTGGCAATGCTTAGAAAGCATCATCCGCTTTTCATGAGTTTACATTTTACTCATCCAGATGAGCTGACTGCTGAAACAGCAAAAGCATGTGCCATGTTGGCGGATGCAGGTATTCCACTGGGAAGTCAGACTGTTCTTTTGAAAGATGTGAATGATGATGTTGATACCATGAAAAAGTTGATGCAGGGACTACTCAAGGTCAGAGTTCGCCCTTATTACTTGTATCAGTGTGATCCGATACCCGGCTCAGCCCATTTCAGAACCCGGGTGGAAAAAGGTCTGGAAATTATACAGGGACTCAGAGGCCATACTTCCGGTTACGCAGTTCCCAATTATGTGATTGATGCTCCCGGAGGAGGAGGTAAAATTCCGCTTCTGCCTGAGTATTATGTGGGTAGAGATGAAAAAGGTGTTCTTCTTAGGAATTACGAAGGCAATATATACAATTACCCTGATCCAGAGCCGAATGCTGAAGCATGTCTTGGGTCATTGAGGGCATAAAATGAAAATAGGCATGACATACGATCTCAAAGACGACTACCTTAAACGGGGTTTGTCTTATGAAGAGGCCGCAGAATTCGATTCCGAAGTGACTATTGCAGGAATCGAGAACGTTTTAAAAAAAAGCGGTCACACCGTGGACCGTATCGGGAATATCACTGATCTGGTGTCCCGGCTCGCGTCAGGCGGAACATGGGATATGGTCTTTAATATTGCTGAAGGCCTTAAAGGTCTCGGCCGTGAAGCTCAGGTTCCGGCTTTGCTGGACGCGTGGGGTATTCCTTATACTTTTTCCGGCCCTGAACTGATGTCATTAACCTTACACAAAGCCATGACAAACGCCGTGGTGCGCTCTTTGGGAGTCGCAACTGCGGATAATTTTCTGGTCAGAAATGTGGAAGAAATTTCGCTCGTGAATCTTCCGTTTCCGCTTTTTGCCAAACCGGTAGCGGAAGGCACGAGTAAGGGGATCAGCAGCCGGTCTTTGCTTCATAATAAAGCCGGACTTCGGAGTATCTGTACTGAACTGCTTGAAAATTTCAAACAGCCTGTTTTGGTGGAAACATTTTTGCCAGGCCGCGAGTTCACAGTAGGTTTGCTTGGCAGCGGAAGTGACAGCCGGATTGCCGGAGTCATTGAAGTCGCGGCTGTCGGAAAAGGCGATTCTTCTGCATATACTTATGAGAATAAGCAGGAATGGAAGGATCGGGTTTCTTACGAACTTGTTGATGATGAAGCCGCTATGAGTGCTGCTTCGTTAGCTATTAAAGCATGGCGCGGTATGGGATGTCTTGATGCCGGACGAGTAGACGTTCGTCTAGGACGGGATGGAGCTCCCAGATTTATCGAGGTTAATCCCCTTCCGGGGTTGAATCCCGAAAGCTCAGACCTTCCCATTCTGTGGGCTCTTGGCGGTGGCAAATATGAAAGTTTAATTAAAGAAATTTTACACTCCGCAATCCTTCGTCAGGGGCGGGTAGAAGCCTACAGGGGCGCTGCATAATGAAAAAGATTGCCGCAATTGTGCGAAATCACGTTTCCCCCAACGCTTCGATGGATGTTCAGGACGTAATCAATCAAAGTCGTTTCGTGAGTCGAGTGCTTCGCGAACAGGGCTGGAGCGTTGTTGAAGTGGAACTGGGCACTGATATAGGAGAGGTTGTGTCTACATTGCGGGGAATCAGGCCATATGTTGTTTTCAACCTCGTTGAAAGTTTCATGGGCTCGGATGAGTTAGCTAGCATGGCTCCTGTGATATTCAGGAATCTAGGACTGTCATATACAGGAGCGGAAAGTCCTGTGCTGTTTATGACCAATGACAAGTTAGCCGCTAAACGTCATATGCTGTCTGTTGCTTTGCCGACTCCGTTCGGACTTGATGAAATAGGGCTTAAACGAGGACGTTTTAACCGTCCGGGGCGCTACATAATTAAAAGCCGATACGAACATGCTTCCCTTGGACTCGATGAAACGTCAGTGGTTTACGCCGAGAAAGCCGAAGATCTTCTTGCGGCAATGGACGACCAAAGGTCGCGGTTGGGCGGTTTCTGTATTGCTGAGGAGTTTATTGCTGGGCGTGAATTCAGTGTTTCTCTCCTTGAATCACCCAATGGAGAGTGCCTGATTCTCGGTTCTGCTGAAATTGCTTTCAGAGCCGACATGCCTGTGAAAATCGTCGGCTATGAAGCAAAGTGGGAAGAAGGCTCTGACGCGGATAAATCCACTGTCAGAGGGTTTGGGTTTCGTAAAGCGGAGCCTGAGTTGTCACGTCTTCTGGAAAAAACTGCGTTTGATTGCTGGGAGGAGATGGGACTCAGCGGGTATGCCCGTGTTGATTTCCGGGTTGATGATAAGGGGAGTGTTTACATCATTGATGTTAATGCCAACCCGTGTCTCTCGGAAGATGCGGGATTCATAGCGACGGCAATAGAAGTTGGCTGGAAATCTGAGGCTGTCATTTCCGCAATCGTAAAAAGTGCTTTAGGAAGATATGCAAATTAAACGAAATTGCGCGGATATAGTCACTCCTGAAGTTTTGCCCTATGAGATTTGTTTTTTGACTGAACTTGTTTTCGATGATGTCAAAAAACTTTGTTCAATGACTGCTCAGACAGGCTTTTTCTCAGAAGAGGAAGTGCTGATTGTTGAAGAGTTGGCATGGGCTTCCATTTCCGAAGGAGAGAAAAGTGGTTATCACTTTTTGCTGGTCCTCCCGCAGCATGAGGGGGGTGCAAATCCTTTAGGATTTGCCTGTTACGGGCCGATTCCGGGAACAAAAGACAGCTGGGATCTTTATTGGATTGTAGTTGATGAAAAAGTTCAGGGATGCGGATACGGCAGAAGAATTATCAAGGAAGTTGAGAGCCGTATACGGGCTGTTGACGGAAGAAAAATATTCTTGGAAACATCATCCCGAGAAGAATACTCTTCAACCAGAGGCTTCTATGAGTCCAGTGGCTATGTATTGGAATCCCGTCTTTTGGATTATTATGACCGTGGCGAAGATTGTATAATATTTGTAAAAGAACTGATCTAAACTGAACCGGCTGATTTTAAATTTTGCCGGAGAGATTTTTATGAAAAAAACAAATGGACTGACAAAAATTTGCGGACGAGTTTTACCGTGGGAAAAGAGTCCTGAAGATTCTTATCTGCTTATGATCGCAACGGATGAAAATGAGCACCTTGTGGTTGATCAGACTAATGCCGGAATAGACTTGGAAGATTACGTAGGCGACTGGGTTGATGCTTCTGGCGTAATTAGAAAAGGTGAAAGTTGTCTGCGCATTTGCGTACACTCTTTTCAGGTTTCCGACGAAGACGATTGGGACGAGGAAGATGACGGCTGGTAGAAAATTACAGATTAGTATTATTTGCCCGGCGCTTCAGTTTATGAAACGTCGGGCTTTTTTGTGTCTTGTGAATACTTATTTTTTATAGAGAATTAAGATCGTCATGAATTATTTCAGCAACTCTGTCCGCAACTCCCGGCTCTCCGATCATTTTACGAAGATCTTTTAGCTCATTTCTGACCGCAGCGGCTGAGGCAGGATTTTCAATCCACTCACGCATATGGGGATAAAAAAACTTAGCTGAGGCTTTTTCGAGCAGGCACTCAGGAAGAATGGGTTTGTCGGGGATTAAATTGGCAAGGCTCACATATTTCACGGATATAATTTTTCGGGCTAGGAACGCTGAAAATGCTGACATTTTGTATGCGACCAGTGTTGGCGTGCCGATAAGGGCGCATTCAAGTGTTGCAGTGCCGGACGCTGCCATGATTACATTTGAGTTGCGCATTAACCTATAGCGGTTTTCAGGCTGATTAATGGTGACGGGAATATTGGAAGGCCAGAAACTGCGTAATTTTTTTTCTGTCACTCCCGGAGCGCGTGCTATTGAAAATTTCAGATAAGGAAAATCTGCAAGCAGCATTTCGGCTGTTTTAGCAAATTCCGGTAGTAGTGAAGAGATTTCTTTGCTTCTACTGCCTGGAAGAATTCCCACGAGATTCGGGTCAGGATCTATTGCATCAAGTTCTGCAAGTGGAATCAGGTCCAGCAGAGGGTGTCCTACATACTGAGCGTCTACTCCGCGATCTTTAAAAAATTTCTGTTCGAAGGGTAGAATGCATAAAATTTTACGTACATATTTTTGCAGGAATTTGGCTCTTCCCTGCCGCCAGGCCCATATTTGCGGCGTAATGTAATAATATACCGGAATGCCGAGTTCATGGGCAATCTTGGCGACCCTGAAATTAAAGTCTGGGCAGTCAATTAATATGACAGCCTTGGGGCGTTCCGCTTTCAGAATGTCCTTGATTTGTCCGAATAATTTTAACAGACGGGGCAGTTTGGGAAATACTTCGGTAAAACCTACGAGGGAAATCAACTGCATAGGGTAGCGGATGTCACACCCCGCTTTTTCCATTGCTGATCCGCCCATACCTAAAATTTTCAGGTCGGGGTCTTTATTTATAAGTTTGGAAGCAAGCAATGCGCCGTGCATATCACCGGAAGCTTCCCCTGCGTTAATCCAGATGCTGTTGTTTATTTTGCTCATGTCTGTATTTATTTAATAAGTTATAAAAAATGATAATACGTTTGCTGCGTAAAAAAGGCAACGGTTGTGCTGCAGAGGGTGTCGGATGGATATTTAGAAGGCAGCTTAATCAAGGTTGTATGCTGAATTACTTGCAATAACGTATAAAATGGTGTTAATTCGATATAGCTAACAAGGGGTTTATTAACATTATTTTTAAGGAGTGCGAGATGGCTCAGAAGAACGTAAAAAAGATGATGGGCGTGCTGTCCGGAGTCTTTGTCCATACCGGCAATCTTTCCAAAGAAGAAGCCATGAAAATGACAGGCATGGATGAAGCTGAATTTAAAACTGTTTATGATAAAGCTGCGAATGTTGTTAAAAAGCTTGAAAGCTATGACACCGCTGCTGAAAAGTATGACAAATTTTCTGAACACCTTTGGGAAGAACTTCAGGAATATGTTAAAAAGTTCGGTCCATTCGGAGTTTAATTAATTTTTATCCGATCCAAAAGGGGAGGTCTGTGAGGACTTCCCTTTTTTATTTATGTTTAGCCGAGTAAATACCATAACCAGAATGGTTCTGCGTAAAGAATGCTGAGCATTGCTCCCAGAGCCAGAAAAGGCCCGAAGGGGATCATGCTTCCATACTCTCTCTTTTTTACCAGCATCATAATAAGTCCCGCGCATAATCCCGAAAAAGCGGCAATCGTAATTACAAGCGGAAGGTTTTGCGGTCCGGCTAACGCTCCTATCATGCACATAATTTTTACATCACCGAGCCCCAATCCTTCAACTCCTTTGAGTCCGCGATAAAGAAGCCTCAGCGACCAGAACATTCCTCCGCCGAGAACTGCTCCGAGCAGAGCTCCTTCCCATCCTACATTTGTGAACAGAGCCGCGCAGGGAATGGCTGCTATTGAACCGGGGATGGTTATGATGTCCGGGAGGATAAAAGTTTTCAGGTCGATAAAAGATGCGACAATCATAAGTCCGCCGAAAAACATGTACATAATCCATAAAGTTGATGGACCGTACATAAACATTAGTAAAATTGCCCATAATATGGAAACGGATTCTATTACCGGATACATGGGGCTGATCGGTTTGCGGCATTCCGAACATTTTCCTCTCAGTAAAAAAAAGCTCACCAGTGGAATATTTTCATACCACTTGATTTTATGTCCGCACTCAGGGCACATTGAGCGTGGCGGATTTGTAAGGGTTTGTCCTGCAATATAGCGGTATACAGCACATGCATAAAAACTGCCGAGCACTGCGCCGATTAGGGCTGCTGCTGTAATCGCGGCGGGAGATGCATTCATAAAATTTATTGTGGATAATGGCATGATGATCAGGTCTTACTCGAAGATTTATGGTTTTCTTGCAAAAAAAATTAGTTTAACAAAGTCACTCAGATATGATTACGACAGTTATCGGGATTGAACAAGTTTTCAAGGAGACCCCAATGAGCGGTAAATATAGACTTATTCCAGAGCTTGAACCTGAGGAATTAGCGAAGAAGCAGCTTGAAGGACTCAAGTGGACGGTCTCTCATACTGCTGAGAACTGTCCGTTTTATGCTTCGCAATATAAAGAAAAATCTATTGAACCCGGTGAGATAAAAACTCTGGATGATATTAGAAAACTTCCTTTTACCTCCGCAGATGATTTGAAAGACGGCTACCCGTTGCCGCTTTTGTCTGTTCCTGAGGAACAAGTCGTAAGAATCCACGGTTCAAGCGGAACAACCGGAAAACGGAAAATTTTATCGTACACTCAAAAAGATCTTGATACATGGAAAAATATGTTTGCCCGCTGTTACGAACTTGCCGGGCTGACAACTCTTGATCGGGTGCAGATTTGTGTGGGGTATGGTCTCTGGACTGCCGGGGCCGGATTCCAACTCGGTTCTGAACATTTCGGAGCAATGACTCTGCCTGTCGGGCCGGGAATGCTGGAAATTCAACTTCAAATTTTGGTTGATCTAGAGGCTACATGTCTTTGCTCGACCGCCTCCATGGCGCTGCTTTTGGGCGAAGAGGCTCACAAGGCGGGTTTAACTGATAAGCTTAAACTCAAGCGTTGTATTTTCGGAGGAGAAGCTCATACTCCCAAAATGCGTAAACAGTTTGAAGAGTCACTCGGGCTTGAATCAAGTCACGATATTTCCGGTATGACCGAGCTTTATGGGCCGGGAGCGGGCATTGAATGTCAGGCTCATGACGGAATTCATTATTGGGGTGATGAATACATTGTTGAAATTATTGATCCCGTTACTCTTGAACCTGTCGCAGATGGTGAAACAGGGGAACTTGTTGTTACTACACTCAATAAAGAAGCTTCTCCGCTTGTGCGTTACCGGACTCATGACCTAACCCGGATTATTCCCGGAAAGTGCTCATGCGGGTGTTCTATGCCGCGTCATGACCATATTTCAGGTCGAAGCGATGATATGTTTATCTTCCGTGGTGTAAATATTTATCCGGGGCAGATCGGTTCTGTGCTTGAATTTTTCTCGGAAGCCAGTTCGGAGTATCAGATTTTTCTAGAAAGACGCGAAGGACTTGATCACATGTCTGTCAGGGTTGAGCGTAAACCCGGGATCTCCGCAGAAAATGATGCAAATCTAGCCAAAGCTATTTGTGATAGAATCCGTAAATTTATTTTGGTCAGGGCAAATGTTCAAATTTTGAAGCCCGGACTTTTGCCGAGAAGTTTCGCAAAAACAAAACGTGTTTTTGATGAGAGATCTTGATTTAAATAGTTACTAATTAATTTACTTTTCAAATTATTAAAATTCCAAGTTGTAAGCCGATGATAGAGGCTTACTGCTTGGAATTTTTATTTATGAAGAATATTGAATAAAATATTTTAAGAAATTAAAATAATATGTAATTATGAAATAATATTTTTTAAGTGCTCATTCTTTTCGGTGGATATTTAAAAGGAGATGTTTATGAGTAAGTTAATTTGTTCAATTATGTTGGCTATGTTTCTTTTTTCAGTAATTCCAGCTTGTACATGGATGGGAAAGCAGACTGGAAAGGTTACAGAAAGTGTGAAGGAATCTCCTGACGATTTTAAGGAAGGGTATGAGCAGGGTAAGCAGGAAATAAAAGATAAATAAAAAGGCCGCTGAACTGTTACAGTTCAGCGGCCTTTATTTTGTAATTTAAGGCTTAGATCTTAAGTAGCTTATCTGCGTGGACGGCTGTCGCGACGGCCACCGCTAGGCATTTTGAATCTATCAAGATCAACTTCCTGTCCAGCCTGCTCCATGAGCCAAGCTTTACGGGAAAGTCTGATACGTCCGTTAGGCTGAACTTCAACAACCTTAACAGTTACTTCCTGACCGAGTTGAATCACGTCAGTTACGTTTTCGATGCGTTCAACGTCAATCTGTGAAACGTGCAGAAGGCCTTCGAGTCCGGGTAGAATCTCAACGATTGCGCCGATTTCGAGGATCTTTTTAACGGTACCAACGTAGTTTTTACCGAGTTCTGCTGTCTGGTCGTAGTACTGAACCATTTCCACAGTTTTCTTGAGAGAATCAAGAGTCGGTGCGAAGATGGAAACTTTACCTGAATCTTCAATATCGATATCAGCTGAAGTTTCAGCAGTGATCGCTTTGATATTTTTACCGCCAGGTCCGATGAGGTCTCTGATTTTTTCCGGGTTGATGTTAACAACCTGCATCTGAGGAGCATGATTTGAAAGCTGAGCTCTTGGAGCTTCTATAACTTTCTTCATGTCATCAAGGATAAGCATTCTTGCTTCTTTGGCCTGAGAAAGTGCTTTGCGAAGAACATCAGCAGGAATACCGCTGATTTTGATATCCATCTGGATGGCAGTGATGCCTTCTTCAGTACCGGCAACTTTAAAGTCCATATCGCCGAGAGCATCTTCGTCGCCGAGAATATCGGTTAGTACGAAGTAGTCGTCGCCTTCTTTACAAAGACCCATTGCAATACCTGCAACAGGAGCTGTGATTGGAACACCTGCGTCCATGAGAGACAGAGTTGTGCCGCATACGGAAGCCATTGAGGATGATCCGTTAGAGTCCATAACTTCTGAAACTACACGCATGGTGAACGGGAAGGATTCAGCAGAAGGCAGAACAGGAGTAAGAGCGCGTTCTGCGAGTGTTCCATGTCCGATTTCACGGCGAGAAGGAGCACGAAGGAATCTGGCTTCACCAACACAATATGGAGGGAAGTTGTAATGGAGCATGAAACGTTTAGAATCGTCACCGATGAGGGTTTCAAATCTTTGTTCGTCGCGTGAGCTACCAAGAGTACAAATTGCAAGAGCTGATGTTTCACCTCTGCGGAACAGAGCGGAACCATGAGTCATAGGCAGTGTGCCGACTTCCATGGAAAGGTTACGGACTGTAGTAAGGTCACGTCCGTCAATGCGGATTCCTTTTTCTACAATGCGATTACGAACTATTTTCTTTTCAAGAGCAGCCATTGCTTCGCCGACAGCTTTAGCTCTTTTAGGTTCTTCCGGGAATTTTTCTTCGATGAATTTAACAGCCTTTCCTTTAATTTCTGATTTGGCAGATCTACGTGCCATTTTTTCAGGAATAGTAAGAGCTGTGTCGAGATCGGCAGCAAAGTTGTCAGAAACTAAATTGATAACTTCATCGTCTTTGACAGTTTCAACTACTTCAATTTTAGGTTTGCCGATTTTTTCTCTGAGTGCGTCCTGAAGGTCGAACATTGGAGCAACCTGCTCGTGTCCCCATTCAAGTGCTTCAGCAATTGTAGTTTCAGAAAGGAACTGAGAGCTTCCTTCAACCATGATTACTGCGTCGCGTGTCGCTGCAAAAACAAGGTTGAGATCGCTGTCTTCAGCAATACCTTTATAAGTAGGGTAGAGAACGAACTGGTTATTGACCATTCCGATTCTGGCTGCAGCGATAGGCCCGTTAAAAGGCATATTTGAAATATGAAGTGCTGCGGAAGCTCCTGTCATAGCCAGAACATCAGGGTTGGTGTGTTCGTCAGCGGAAAGTACAGTTGCGATAATCTGTACTTCGTCGCAGAAAGATTTAGGGAACATAGGGCGGATAGGACGGTCCATCATGCGGGAAACAAGAGTTTCACGGTCAGAAGGGCGACCAACTTCACGGCGGAAATAGCCACCGGGAATGCGGCCGGCTGCATATGTTCTTTCAAGATAGTTACAGGTAAGCGGGAAAAAGTCTCTAGGCTCACTTGTAGCCATGTTGACAGCTGTTACGAGAACGACGGTTCCACCGGACTGAATCCATACGGTTCCGTTGGTCTGGTTAGCCATGCGGCCTGTTTCAAGTTTGATATCAAGTGCGCCGACTTGACCTGTTACTTCGATTTTATCGAGTGGTACTAACATTTAAACTCCTTGTGAGTTTGGTTTTAAACTATTGTGTACAAACGGATTTCGAAGCAGCCCGAATTTTCTAGCCGGCTTAGGGAAGATTTCAGAGTTAAAATCTGAACGCTTGCCTTAGCCAACTAAAAATCCATAGTGGGATGCATGAGTCCGTGTTTAAAAATGAGAAGGGGGAGGTAATACCTCCCCCAAAAAACAACTTATTTGCGAAGACCAAGTCTTGCGATAAGATCACGATAACGCTGAATGTCTTTAGACTTCAGGTATTTCAGGATGTTTCTGCGCTGTCCTACCATTTTCAGGAGGCCTGTGCGGGAATGAAAGTCCTTTTTGTGAGTCTTGAAGTGGTCAGTAAGATACGTAATCCTTGCAGTAAGGAGTGCTACCTGTACTTCAGGGGAACCGGTGTCTCCAGGTGTTGTCTGATAGTCCTCAATTACTTTTGCCTTATCTACAGCAGTCATTACCACAGCGATACCCTCCTACGCGCCCGTGCGCGATGTTCTGTTTGTGCCGGAAGTAAAATTCCCACAGGGAATCAACCCCACAAGCCGCGAAGAACAGTCCAGTGCAGACGATTATCAATAATCTTGGCTTCCGCTAAAGATAACGGAGTACCGTCGGAGGCAAGAAACATAGCCCTATCTCCTTCGATTAAAGCAATTCCGACTGATCCGGGCACATTTTCGACCGGGATTCTTGTTCCGTTCATGATATCGGTTGCCATCTGTTCACCCACAGTGAACTTAGGCCAGTGAGGCAGTGCTTCCGCAATAGGAATAACACGGCTCTCAAAACCGTCAGGATCGTTAAGAACCTCGTCTAAGTCATGCGCATCCACCAACCTGAAAGGTCGGCTTTCTTCACGCTTAAGTGATTCCATTACTGCGCCGCATTCGAGCCGCATCCCCAAGCTGTGGACGAGGGAGCGAATATAGGTGCCGGCAGAGCACCCAACTCGAAAACGGGCCATTGGCAGACTCACTTCCAGCGGTTTAGCTTCAAAAATTTTAATGCTCTTGATCTTGACGGGAATTTCTTCGCCATTTCGAGCCAGCTCATAGAGCGGTCTGCCCTTGTGCTTAGCTGCCGAATATGCGGGAACCTCCTGACTAGTCAAGTCATTCCATGCTAAAATTTCATTTTCGACCATCTTTTCCGTAATGCCGGAAATATCATGGGTCGAAGTTTCTTGGCCTTGAATATCGTAAGTGTCTGTAGTTCTACCGATAATCAGGCTTCCGGAATAAATTTTTTCATTTTCAGTCAAATACGGGCCGAGCTTGGTGGCCTGCCCGAGCATTACCAGCAAAACACCCTCAGCAAGAGGGTCCAGTGTGCCGGCATGACCTATTTTATATTGCATCAATTCCCGTTTGATCGAGTTGAGGCAATCTGCTGAAGTCGGGCCTGAAGGTTTATTCAGGACGAGGACTCCATGTTTCTGATGAGGGCTTACGCGAGGTTTTCTTCCCACAGGATTATCCTTTATATATGATATAGCTTTTCAGCTAAAGCTGTGGTGAGTCTAGTGCGAACATTTTCAGCAGAGCTTTCAATCATGCCGCCGCTGGCGTTTTTGTGTCCGCCGCCGCCGAACATGGAAGCGATCATCTGAACATTGTCAGAACCGGACGAACGCAAGCTGAATTTAAATCTGTGCTGAGAGTCTTCGCGGACAACAATTGCAACACGCACATTACGAATTCTGCGGATGAAATTGACTAATCCTTCACAATCCGGCCCACCGGTATTAGTTTCAGTCAGCATTTCCTGAGTGATGAAAATTATAGCTGTCTGGTCATTATGATACAGTTTGACTTTGTCCAGCGCAAGGGTCCACAGTTTGATCCTTTTCATGGTCCACTGGTTGCGTATTTTTGGAACGAATTCGTCTAACTGTAGGCCGTGTCTGATGATATCGGCAATTATTTCAAGTGTTTCAGGTTTGGTGTTCCCGTAAGTGAAAAAACCGGTATCTGTGGCGATTGATAAATATAGTGCTTCACCAATAGCGCCTGAAAGAGAAATTTTCAGTTCACGTGCGATAAGCGTGATCATTTCACCGACAGCAGGGCGTGTTGTATCTACCCAGTTGATGGTGGCAAAATCAGTATTGCCCATGTGATGATCAATGTTTATGGATTTTTCAGGGTCCATAGCATTCATGAGAGTTTCACCCATGCGTGGAGCATCACCACAATCCAGAATTATGTACCAGCCGTCGAATCCTTTAGGGATTTCGGTCAGCATGGGAGCTGGAAATTGGAGCCATTCCATAGACTCGGGAACGCCGCTCTGGTTATAGATGCGAAAGCGTTTTCCGAGAGATTTTAAGATGAAACCGAGTGCGGCAGTAGAGCCTAGTGCGTCACCATCAGGATGGTAATGTGCTGCAATAAGAAAATCGTCTTCACCCTTAAGAATCTGGCAGATCTCTTTGAATTGGTTTTCCATATACCATCTCCTCAAGGAAATTATCGTGAATGAATGTGAGCTGTGGAACCTGTCTGACTCTCATGCGCTTGCTGAGTGTGCTGCGCATATAACCGGCAGCGTTCTGCAGTGCTTGTTGTGCAGAAGCAATTCGTTCTTTGTCTCCTGAAAGAGTAAAAAGAACTTCAGCAAATTTGAGATCTTTATTGAGTCTGACTCCGCTGATTGAAACAAGTTCAAGACGCGGATCTGCTACATCTTCAATAAGCATTGTTGCGATTTCTCGCATTATCATGTCACCCATTTTTATTGAGCGGCGTGATGTGGACGTTTTCATATCTATCTACCTTTAAAAAAAGACTATCCTGACCGTTGTGGTCAGGAACTAAAAAATTCGGTTTTACAGTGCACCAATTCTGCCGGGGAAATTGCTTCAATCATGGACAGCGCTTTTGATAATCTACTTTCAACTTTACGAGTTTCGCCTGCTACTGTCACTACTGCCAGCACCAGTTTTTCATGGGAGTCTTGCGCTTCTATCTCAGAAACCGATACATTAAATTTATTACGCAATTTTTGTTTCAGGCTAAGTGATATTTTCCGTTTGCCTTTTAGAGACCTGTTCCCGTGAAGTCTGAATTCCAGTGAAAGTACGCCGATTATCATTTGGGTGCCGGAAATTTAAAAAAGGGGCGGCAAGTGCCGCCCCTATGATTTGCTATTCGAGAGTTCTTGCTACTTCGACTTCTTCAAAGGCTTCGATTGCGTCGCCTTCCTTGATGTCGTTGTATCTTTCAAGTCCAACACCACATTCGTAGCCTTTTGCTACTTCTTTAGCGTCGTCTTTGAAACGTTTGAGCGAGGTCAATGTTCCGGTATAGATTACAACACCTTCACGCAGAAGTCTGACTTTAGCATGTCTTGTGAGTTTTCCGTCTATAACCTTACAACCTGCAACTGTTCCGATTTTCGGTACAGTGAATACCTGCTGAACATCAGCCTGACCTAAGTAGTTCTCCTTAATATCAGGGGAGAGCATACCGGCCATAGCGTCTTTGATTTCGCTGACCAGTTTGTAGATGATGTCGTAGAAGCGGATTTCCACTTGTTCACGTTCAGCCACTTCTTTGATTTTAACAGTAGGTCTTACGTTAAAACCGATGATGATGGCCTGACTTGCAGATGCGAGCAGAATGTCAGATTCTGTGATGGCACCGGCTCCTCCGTGAATGACTTCAACTTTAATTTCTTCAGTAGCAAGCTTTGCGAGAGCTTCAGCAATTGCTTCAAGTGATCCCTGTACGTCGGCTTTAAGAACCACGTTGAGAGTCTGAATTTCCTGATCAGGTTTTGATGCAAGGAATGATTCAAGAGTAACCTTGGATTTTCCTGCAAGCTCACGTTCGCGATGTTTCAGCTTACGTTCCTGAGCAATTTTACGAGCAATTTTATCGTCAGCTACGCAGATGAATTCATCACCTGCTAGAGGTATTCCGTCGAATCCCTGAATTTCTACAGGGAAAGCGGGACCAGCTGTTTTAATATTATGTCCACGGTCATTGAACATGGCTCTGACTCGTCCGTGGTAAAGTCCGCAGACGAAAGGATCTCCCTGATTGATGGTTCCTTCCTGAATCAGGACGGTTCCGAGAGGGCCACGACCCTTGTCGAGTTTTGCTTCAACAATGTTACCGCGAGCTGATTTGTTCGGGTTAGCTCTAAGTTCCAGAACTTCTGCCTGGAGCTGAACCATTTCGAGCAACTGATCAAGTCCTGTGCGTTCTTTAGCTGAAACGGGAACGAACATTGTGTCTCCGCCCCATGCCTCTGGTACAAGGTCGAAATCAGCAAGTTCGCGTTGAACTCTTTCAGGGTTGGCTCCTTCTTTATCCATTTTGTTGACTGCAACAACAATGGGAACTCCGGCAGCCTTGGAATGGCTTATTGCTTCACGGGTCTGGTCCATAACTCCGTCATCGGCGGCGACAACAAGAATTACGATGTCAGTAACCTGTGCTCCACGGGCTCTCATGGTTGTGAAAGCTTCATGGCCGGGAGTATCAAGGAATACGATATCTCCGCGATTGGTGGAGACATGATAAGCACCGATATGCTGTGTTATGCCGCCTGCTTCACCATCGGTAACAGTACTGTGACGGATGGCGTCAAGCAGTGATGTTTTACCATGGTCAACGTGTCCCATGATGGTAACGATGGGAGGACGAGGCATAAGTTCTTTTTCATCATCAGCTTCGTGTACCGGTACTAATAATTCTTCTTCGGAGAAGGATACGTTTTCGATTCCATATTCAAATTCTGCTGCAAGCAGGGTCGCTGTATCCAAATCAAGAGACTGGTTTATGGTCGCCATGACTCCGAGAGCGAAGAGAGTTTTAATAAGCTCTTGCGCTTTGAGTCCCATCTGGTGAGCCATATCAGCTAGTCTGATAGCTTCATTGAATTTTACTTTACGCTTTGCGGCCTTCAAAGGCTTCTGCAATACAGGCTCAACTTCTTTATTTTTGCCTTTTTTGCCTTTTTTCTTGTGACGGAACTTACTATCCATATCACGTTCTTGATTGGTCTTTTTGTTATCTTTACCAAACTCAACAACGCGTTTATCTTTCTTGAATTTCTTCTTTTTGCTCTGGCCTTCATCTGAGCCTGGCTGAGGAGCACCCGGAACAGGTCTTCCGCTTGTAGCAGGTCTGCCACCTGGAGCAGGTCTGCCACCTGGAGCAGGTTTGCCACCCGGAGCAGGTCTACCGCCCGGAGCAGGTCTACCGCCCGGAGCAGGTCTGCCACCCGGAGCAGGTCTGCCGCCCGGTCTGGCCGCAGGTCTACGCTCTGGCAGTCCTCTATCTCCGGCAGTTCTTGCTCCTGCTGGACCTTCTGCCGCACGCTGTGCAGCTTGAAGATTAGGATCGGGCCTTGAAATAATTTTTACCTTAGGAGGCTCGATTTCTTTCTTTTTCTTGCGTTTTTTCTTTTTAGGCTCGGAATCTTTCGCCTTAACGTCTTTTTTATCAGCAGCGGGCTGTTCTTTCTTTTGTTCGCTAGTGGCTTTTTCTACAGGGGGAGCCGAAGCAGCTACTTTTTTGGGAGCTTTTTTCTCGGCTGAGTCCGCAGATGGGGGTGTTTCCGCTTTTTCAACCGGTGCGGTTTCTTCCTTCACAGGAGCTTCTTCTTGTTTCTTTTTTTCAAGGTCTTCAGGCTTGATAATTTTAACAAGAGGTTTAGCATCCTTAAGAGGTTCTTTCTTTTTAGCTTTTTTCTTTTTAGCAGGGGCAACTTTTTCAGTTGCCTCTTTTGCATCGGCAACAGGAGTTTTGACGTCCTTTTTAGCTGGCTTTTCAACAGGAGCTTTTTTAACTTCAGTTGTTTTTTCTTCCGGCTTTTCAGCTTCGTCTTTAGGTGGTCCGGCTTTACGACGGCGCACTATAACTCCGGGCTGAACTTCTCTTTGAACAACATTTGAGGATGCTCCGGCAAGTTCTTTGCGGATGGTCTGAGCGGAATCCGCATCAATGTCCGCAACAGTACTTTTTGCCTGCACTCCTAAATCTCGCAACTTTTGAAGAATATCCTTGGGATTGACGCCTAACTCGACGGCCAATTCCTTAACTTTTATCTTTGCAGTCATATAACACTACCCCCTGAATTTCTTCTTGCGCGGCTTAAAAAATTTAATTTTTTCCAGACAGCGTTCATTTTCGCAGACGTAGTATCCGCGTCCATGCATTATTTTCTTGTTGTCCGGAATAAGCTCGTAGTCGGAAGCCCCCTTGCCGATAACGAACCTGAGTAGGTCTTTTTTGGCAAATCGCTGCCTGCAAATCACGCACGATCTGACTGGATCATTTCCGTCAGTGCTATCCATTCCGGTCAAAGACTACTACTCGCTTATTTCTTTATCAGTTTCCGAAGTTTGGTTTTCTTCGGATTTACTTTCTTCAGTTTCAGTTTCTACAACTGAGGCATCTTCGTTTTCTTCTTCGGGAACATTTGCTTTTCCCTCAGCTTCTTCCAGAGATGCTTGTTTGATTCTCAAAGATTCTTCCATGTAAGATTCTTCATCTTCACCCATGCCAAGCAGCTTAATTGCTGATTTGATATCGGCTACTTTTGAAGGAGTCATATTCTCAATTGTCATGAGAATTTCTTCAGAAGCTCTGGCAATCTGATTGACGGTCTCGAAACCGGCTGAAATGAAATTATCAAGGCTTATTTCAGCAACGCTTGCAAGCTGGTCCATTCCTTTGCTTGCTGCGTTCATTTCGCCGTAGCGGCTCTCGGTGAATATATCAATTTTCCAACCGAGCAGTCTTGATGCCAGCTTAACGTTTTGTCCTTTGCGACCAATTGCAACAGTAAGCTGGTCGTCAGGAACAACCACTTCAAGAATTTTTTCATCATCATCAACGGCAATTCTGGAAATAATAGCAGGTGAAAGTGCATTCTGGGCATAGACAGCAATGTCCTGACTCCAGACTACGATATCAATTCTTTCACCACGGAGTTCCTGAACTATGTTCTGGATGCGGGAACCGCGAATACCTACGCAAGCTCCTACAGGATCAACATCTCTGTCCAGTGAGTTAACAGCAACTTTGGCCCGGAGACCTGGATCACGGGCTACACCCATAATTTTTACTGTATCATCGTCAACTTCAGGAACTTCTCTCTTGAAAAGTGCGGTCATGTAATCAGGGTGAGAACGGGACACAGTTATCTGAGGTCCGCGTGCTTCTTTCTGTACATCAATGAGGAAAGCCTGAACTCTGTCTCCGCGTTTGTATCTTTCGCGGGGAATCTGCTCGTTTTTAGGTAGAACTGCTTCAGTGCGTCCCAAGTTGATAATCCAACCGGAACGGTCTCTGCGCTGAATAATACCGCTGACGATTTCGTTTTTGCGGGTTTTATATTCATCGTAGATAATTTCCTGTTCAGCATCACGCATGCGCTGAATAATTACCTGCTTTGCGGATTGAGCTGCGATTCTTCCAAGATCTTCGATTTTGAGCTTAAAGCCCATTTCGTCGTCGACCTGAACATTCGGATCATGTTCTTTAGCTTCTGAAAGGACGATTTCGCTTATCTCGTCAGTTACTTCTTCAGCAACTACTTTAAACTGGTAAACTTCAATTTCACCGATATCTTCATTATAGTTGACTTCGATATCCATGGCGTCGCCATATTTGCGAGCCACAGAAGAACGAACTGCTTCTTCAAGTGTATCTACCAGAAGATCTCTGTCGATCCCACGGTCTTTGCTGATTTGATCGATCGCTTTTTTCAGTTCAGATCCCATGTCGCTCCTCCGCTTCGGTACATTGTTCAAGGCATATAACGCGTACCGGCAAGCCAAATAATTGCCTGATTTGTATTATTTAAACTCGTGAATGAGTTTTGCTTTTCTAATTCTGTCCCATTCCAGTTTGACAGGCTCTTCCTGATCTGCAAGCTGGAGCACTAAACCTTCATCGTCGGTTTCGATTAAAATTCCGCGAAAGTTTTTACGCTCTTCAAATGACATGATGAGCGCAACTTCCAATTTTTTACCGATGTTGGCTGCAACCTGTTCAGGTTTGAAAAATTTGCGTTCTAATCCCGGAGAGGAAACCTCTAAAACGTATGCGTTGTCGATAACTTCTTCAACTTCAAGCATAAGTCCTATTTCTCTGCTCACCTTGGCGCACTGATCAATGCTGACACCCGACTCGTTCTCAATATAAATGATTACGGTCGGACGGTTTGCGGAGGTCACTTCAACACCCCAAAGTGAAAGTCCCATGGCACCGAGTGCAGGTTCCACGAAATCACTTATTTTCTTGGCTAATGAGCCTTGCTCCACGATAATCCCCGTTTTTATTGTCGCTTGGCGACCAAAATAAAAAAAGTGGACCCGAAAAAGGCCCACCTCAGCATCTTAAACCCAACAAAAAGGTTACAGTATGAGGCCTGATGCGGAGTGAATAGGTGTGCCAAGCTTCTTTTAAGAAGTATATTGCTCACCAAATAACAAACTCTGAGATACACCCGCACCGAGGACAGCAACTTAGGCGTATCGATTTGCAATGTCAAGCCTTGTGATTTTTTAAGCTGAGAGGCTTTTGGTACTGTAGGAGAGTCTTTTTACTCAGTCCGGGTATCTTGTAGAATTAATACCATATAAGATAGGCTTACAGCAAATCATATTCGCAATTGTAAATTGTAGGGAATTTATCAATATTTTAAGACTAGCTTGATGATTTGACATGTTCGGATCATGTGTTATTTTATAGGTAGATATACGTAAATAAAAAGCGGGTGAATTATGCCTATTCTTACAGATAATATTATAGCAGGGCCAGCAGGGCACATCACAGCCGGACCAGCCGGGTCTTTTTCCGCGGGTGGTCCCGGTGCAGTAATAGCAGGGCCGGCAGGTCATGTTCAAATTTTACCGGCGACTCAAGGTGTAAGAAGTGCTGATGCCACCATGGCCTTCGAAGTTTTGGATGCGACACAGGGTTTTGAGGGCGTGGACGCAACTCAGGCTGTTTTCCCAGAATCATCTGTCGGGGTTGTTATTCATTATACGGCCTGATTATATCCCCATAAACATGTTTTGAACTGTCCCGGTTGAGTTAACACTCAACCGGGATTTTTTTTATTCAAAATTATTCTTCTCACTCTTCATACCTCATTATTTGATTTTTATCTTTTGTTCATATTGGCCTGCTGTTTGCAAGTACAGTTGCAAGCAATCGCCTTTTTTAGGAGAAAAGATATGCAAACCAGTACATTTAGTGCCCTTTTTGGGGCCATGTCCAACGAACACAGGGTTAATATCAGCGCCAATAATTTGGCGAACGTGAATACTACAGGCTTTAAACGGGACACCTGCGCTTTCGAAGACACCTTTGTTAAATTTGCTCACGATTACGTTGTGGATGCAAAGCCGTTCATACGGGACAAAAACATGTTTCCGGAGCCTAAAATAATGGCCCGACCAAGGTTGTCTGAAGAGGTCATAGATATGTCTCAAGGCTCTTTTCAAAAAACCGGTAACTCACTTGATTTTGCTATCAGGGGTGACGGATTTTTCAAAGTTCAGAAGGACGGAGGCGAGTTCTACACTCGTAACGGGGTGTTTACTCTCTCTCCTGAAGGAAACCTGATGACTGAGCAGGGTTATCCTGTGATGGCTTCCGGGGGTGTTGTGGCGATCCCTCCAAGGGCTGAAGTTACAGTTGATGGAACCGGAGTTATCCGGGCGAACGGGGAGGAGCTTGCGCAGCTTGATTTTGTTGAGGCTGTAGACCCTCGAACCGTAAAGAAAGAGGGCGAAAATTTATATACAATCGGCGGAGAGGTTCTTCCTGGAACCGGAGATATTCTTCAAGGGTTTATTGAAAAATCCAATGTTGAAGTTGTAACTGAAATGGTCTCTATGATCGAATGTCAGCGCAGCTTCGAAATGTATCAGAAAATGATTTCCGGCACTGATGAACTTGACAAGAAAGTTATTCAGCAAGTCGGTCAGACAGCAATGTAACATAGGGGGATAGAGTTATGATGCGTTCTCTTTGGACAGCTGCAACAGGAATGGTTGCACAGCAGACTCATATTGATGTTCTTTCGAATAACCTTGCCAACGTAAATACTCAGGGTTTCAAGAAAAGCAGGGTTGAGTTTGAGGATTTGATGTACCAGACCATGCAAATTGCCGGGACTCAGGTTCAGGGTGGCAACAGGCTTCCTACAGGTATGCAGATTGGTATGGGTGTTAAGGAAGTAAGTATCCATAAATTTTTCAGTCAGGGTTCTTTTGAAAATACCGGAAACCCGCTGGATATGGCAATTGAAGGACGCGGTTTTTTCCGTATCGATCATAATGGCGAAGACGGTTATACCCGTGCCGGAGCATTTAAACTTGATAATGAAGGGCGTGTCGTAACCTCTAACGGATATGCACTACAGCCTGAATTTGTTGTTCCTCCTGAAGCTGTTAACGTTGTTGTCTCTGAAAAAGGCCATATGGCAGCTCTTGATAAGAACGGTATTGAATTGGCGGCAGTTGATATTCCTATTTATGATTTTATCAATGAAGCCGGACTTAATGCTGTCGGTAAAAATCTCTATGTGACAACTGAAGCTTCCGGTGCGCCGGTAGAAGGAGTGCCCGGAGATGACAGGTTCGGAACCATCTCTCAGGGGTATCTTGAAGGTTCAAACGTGGAGTTGGTAGATGAAATGGTAGGACTTATTGTCGGACAGAGAGCTTATGAAACCAACTCCAAAGTTCTAACAACTTCAGATTCTATGCTTCAGACCGCAATTAATGTGAAAAGATAAACCGGGTGAAGGGTAATGTCGTCATTCGGCGGGATTACTTGATTTCTCCTGCTCGGAACAGGGTGGTACTTATGACGTTTGCAGAAAGATATATAAACCTTAGCAGGGCATCAGTAATGTTTCTGGTAATAGCAGCTATAGCTGTTCTTGCTGTTACTTCTGCTGATGCGGCAACAAAGGAAAATAATGATTGGCGTATAGTCATCAAGTCTGCTGCAACTGTTAACGATGCGAGAGTCAGGCTTGGAGATGTTGCTGATTTTTATGGCAATCTTCCGGCTGAAACGAAGAGAGATCTCTCACAAGTAGAGTTATGGAATGCGCCGCCCAGAGGTCGCAAACCCATAAGTGTTAACCGCACGAAACTTAAAGTCATCTTAAAGCACTATCTCGGTGATATGATCTCAAATTGCGTACTTCCTGCCACTTTGACTATTCAATCCGGCGGTAAGGTTATGAGCGGAGCAGAGCTTCAACGAGTGGTTGTCAAAGTCTTGACTCCTCGTGCCAGAGCTTTGGATGGTAATTACAAGTTCAGAGATTTCAAACTGCCGGATCATCTTTTTTATTCTGATGTAATGGACAGTTTGAAAGTTCAACTGCCGCAGAATTTGAAGCCTGGAAATAATTCTTTCAGAATGGAAATAGTCAGCGTCGACGGACAGGTTTTGCGTAATTTGTCCGGTAGTGTGTTTATGGATCTTTGGAAGCCTGTTCCTTGTCCGGTTCGCCCCCTGAATCGCAAGGAAATACTTACACCAGACCTGATTACTTGGAAAAATCAAAATATGGCTCATATGGGTGACAGGGCTTGGGATGGCAAAGGCGGTCCTTGGAGAGTCAGGGTTCCTGTCGGAACCGGACAGCCTATTATGAAGTCCTCCATTGAGCCTGCTCCGGTCATTGCACGCGGGGATAAAGTCTCCTTAGTTTTTCAAAGTGCTCACCTGCGTTTGACTACTCCCGTCGAGTCATTAGAGGACGGAGGCGTTGGGCAGACCATAACGGTACGCAACTTGCAAACTAAAAGAAAAGTTATTGCTAAAGTTCTCAACGCTCAGACTGTTTCAGTCAGGTAAGTAACCGCGGAGGAAGGAAAAATGAAAAAATCAGTATTGGCAGTTTCGCTATTAATAATCCTTAGTGCCGGATGCACACCTGCCAAGCAGACCCCAACACCTATGCCGGTTATGACTCCGCCAGTGTCTTACGAACCGGAAGCGTTGAATAATCCGGGATCTCTCTTTTTACCTTCAAATTCAGAATATCTTTTTGATGACAACAGAGCTCGCAGAATCGGCGATATAGTTGTTGTGACTGTTACTGAAATCAGCAAGGGCAAGCATACTTCGAATTCAAAAGCTGAGCGTGAAAATAAAACAGGTATGAGCGTCTCGAATTTCTACGGGGGTCCTTTAGCTGTAGTAGATGCTTTCAACCTTAAGGGAAATGCCGGAGATACTCCGCTTATCGGCTCTGATACTTCCAACAAATTTAAAAGTACCGGCGAAACAAAGAATGAGTCGACTCTCACAGCTTCTGTTGCCTGCCGGATAGTTAGAATTCTTCCCGGCAATGTCATGCAGGTTGAAGGTGCAAGGCAGGTCAGAATTAATGAAGAAACACAGGTTCTGGTTGTTCGCGGTCTGCTCAGACAGAGAGATATCGGCCCCAGCAACACTGTGCAGTCCAGTTATCTTGCAGATGCTCAGATTGAAGTCTACGGACGCGGCATTCTTGCAGATAAGCAGAGACCCGGATGGCTCTCAAGAATTCTTGATAACGTATGGCCTTTCTAGTCAGCATAATATTTTCAGCAGTTTAATTTCGAGTCAAAGTTGACCAAACCGGAGGATAAGATGAAACGTGGTAATAGGATGAACAATATATCAGCAGGGTTTACGGCAACCATACTGCTTTTGTTCGTCATATTTATGCACGCACAGCCGGTAGAAGCTGTCCGTTTGAAGGATATTTCTTCTTTCAGTGGTGTGCGTGACAATGCTCTGGTCGGATACGGTCTTGTTGTCGGTCTTTCGGGCACCGGTGACGGAACGAATTCGGCTTTCACGATTACCTCCATGATGAACATGCTCGAAAAAATGGGTGTGCAGGTTGATCGCAGCTCCATCAAGCCCAAGAACGTTGCGGCGGTAATGGTAACTGCTAAAATGCCGGTATCTGCTAAGCCCGGCGCACCGCTTGATGTAACAATTTCATCCATCGGTGACTCTAAAAGTCTTTTCGGCGGAGTGCTGCTGCTTACACCTCTTAAAGGTATAGACGGAAATGTTTATGCCTTGGCACAAGGAGCGCTTACTGTAGGTGGTTTTTCGGCCACCGGTGAAGCCGCAACTGCTTCGAAGAACGTAGTCACTGTTGCCCGGATTCCTAACGGAGCAACAATTGAAAGATCAGTTTCTTTTGCCTTTAATAAGCAGAGAAAGATTACCATCAATCTCGGTATGTCAGATTTCGGAACCATCATGCAAGTTGTTAAAAGGATAAATACTGCTATCGGCGGGAAATACGCTACAGCAGTTGATGCTTCAACTGTAGATCTTGCCATCCCTGATAATTTCAGAGGAAATATGGTTCCTTTGATGGCTTCCCTTGAGAATCTTGAAATCAGCCCGGATGTAAAAGCGAAAGTCGTGGTTGATGAAAAGACAGGCACAGTTGTTCTCGGACGTAACGTACGCCTGACCAAGGTCGCAATCGCTCACGGAAACTTGCAGGTGATCATTGCTGAAGGCGCAGATGTCAGCCAGCCCGGTCCGTTTGCTCCTGAAGGTGCTCAAACAGTCACTACCCCTGAAACAGACTTACAGGTTGAAGAAGATAATAACAGGCTGATGCTTGTTGAAGGTGCCACTTTGCAGGAACTGGTTGACGGATTAAATGCTATCGGCGCAACCCCGCGTGACCTCATATCCATTCTCAGGACAATGAAGGTTGCCGGAGCACTGCACGCAGAACTGGAGGTCATATAACATGATTATCACCGGACATGATGCTGCTACAGCAAAAGCAAGTGCCGAAGGTCAGGAACTGCTTGGTTTTAAGAATCAATTGAATTCTCTCAATGATAAAATCTCAGGCGGCAAAGATGTCGAAGAAGGCCTCCGTACCGCTTGTAAGAAGTTTGAAGCTGTCTTTATGGGTAAAATCTGGAAGCAGATGCGTAAGGGCGTTGAGAAGTCCGGTTATCTGAGCAATCGGTATGAAGACCAGTATACTTCAATGTTTGATAAGGACTTTTCGGAAAAGCTTGCTGATGGCGGCGGAATCGGACTCGGAGACATGCTTTATCAGCAGCTCAGGTCAAAGCTTGATAACGCCAGCAAAGCGACTCTTCCCGGAACCGGAAACTCTACAGGACTTAAGACTCTTGATGAAGTAGGACGCAAAGGTTCAAGGGAAGGTGATCATCTTAAAAAGAATGAAAATATCGGGGCTAACGGTATTCCGGGGATTCCACTTCCTAAGCCGGGGATTGCTCTGGATGACTCCGATTTTCCTTTTGCTCATCAGGTTGAAAGAAAGCTGTCTCGTGAAATGGAAGCTATAAATGAAGAGACTGAGTCCGGAACTGAAAAGTCCGCTGTGAAAGATGTTTCTTTTTTGAGCAGACCGGAAGCAATGGCCAGGATTGAAAATTTGGCTCGAAGAATTGAGATGGAACATGACAAGAAAGTTTATGGAAAGGGAGTCACTGCTGACGAAATTGGCAGGAAACTTGCTGGTATATAAGTACAGGATTTGTATATTAAAAAGAAATTTTACTAATCTCAATTAAAATAGTTGCTTAGCAGTTAGGGGAGATGAAATGATTAGACTCATACAGGAAAATATTAACAGGCAGTCAAAGGCTGTATTGTTGCTTTTCATGCTCCTTAAGGAAGAATTTTCCTTACTTATGAACAAAGATCCTCATGGAGTGACTAGAGTTGAGATGGTAATTCAGGAGCTTATGCGCCAGATTGCCTCTGAACGTATGTCCCTTAGAGGCTTAGTTCAAAAAGTTGACCCTGCTGCGAAGAGAATGAAAGAAATTTTGCCGGCACTTGCTGATGAGCAGAGAGAGAAAATTGAGAATCTGCTTGCCATGATGGATACTCGTGAACAGGAATGCGCGGTTCAGGCTACTAAGAATCAGCAGCTTGCACAGGCCTTGCTGGATCAGTCCTCTTCAATGCTTGATTTTTTGCATCGCGAAATAACACCTAAGAATCATAATGTTTACTCCGCTCGCGGGAGATACCAGAACGTAGCACCACCAGCAACACTGATTAACGGGAGATTGTAATGCCCGGCGTAAATTCCCTTTTTAACTTAGGCACTGGGGCTTTGTTTGCCTCCCAGTCAGCCATTCAGGTTACCGGTGATAACATTTCGAATGTTAACACTGAGGGGTATTCACGTCGTAACGTACGTCTTGAAGAAAATGCCAGCATCAACTGGAAACCCGGTCAGATCGGTACAGGTGTCAGAGCTGCTGAAGTTTATCGTAATTTTGATCAGTTTATCGAGAACAGCTATAACGATAAATCTTCCCAACGTGAACGCTGGGATTCTCTGTATAATACCCTTGGCAGTGTAGAGAGTCTTTTTAATGAATCACGCGGTTATGGTATTAACTCCAGTTTAACAAAATTTTTCAATGACTGGCAGGATCTCGGTCAGCGTCCGAATGATGCCGCTTCCAGACAGCAGCTTTTGAATGATTCCAAAAACATGGTCAGCAGCCTGAACAGTATGCAGGGAGATTTGACTCGCTATCAGGAGCAGGTTGAAGATTATATCAGGCAGGACGTAAATTCCGCCAATGATCTGATGACTCGTATTGCGGATATTAATGGGCGTATAAATGTTGAACAGGTTGACGGTCAGAATAATCCGAATGCTCTTTACGATGAGAGAGCTCGTTTAGTTCGCGATCTGTCAAAGATAATGGATACGCAGACAATTGATAACGGCAAAGGGAGCATGACCATCATTACCAAGGCCGGACAGACTTTGGTAGATGGCGACAAACATTTCAGTCTTTCATATGAAGGTCCTCGCAGTCAGAATAATCTGAAGCCGGATTCTGATTTTGACGGACAAGCCTATTTCGATGGTTCAAGTGAATTTGAATATACTCTTGATGTTGTAGATTCAGGCAAGAACGTTGGTTCAGGTGCCGGAGCTGCACAGTTCAGAGTCTCACTTGACGGCGGGAATACATGGCTCAAGGATGCAGACGGAAACACAAGAACATTCTATGCCCGCGGTGAAGAGAAGGCCATACAGGTTGATGATCTGAAAATATGGTTCGGAACCGCTGATGATTCCGGTGCGGTCCCTGCAAATGATTTTACTAAGGGTGACAGATTCACAGTTGTTCCTAAGAGTGCCCTTTACTGGGTACAGAATACTTCCACCAAGGAAAACATCACTCCGCAGACTTCTTTCTCCGGTCAGGATGATAATAGAAGACTCTGCGGCGGTACTTTGACAGGTTATTTCTCTTTCAGAGATGAGCATGTAGGCAAATACAAGTCCCGCATGGATGCTCTGGCGAATGAAATGATCTGGCAGACCAACAGAATCCATTCACAGGGGTCCGGGCTTAAGGCTCACACTTCAATGGAAGGAACGTACTCTGTTACAACCGATGATACTGCTCTCGGCAGCGGTTCATCTGGACTGGCTTTTGCCGATAAACTGGAATCCGGAAATGCTATGATGTATTTCTATGATTCAACTACCGGTGAGCTTGCTTCTTCTGCTTCTTTCGGTCCTCTTGATTTTAGCGGAATAATTCCTCCCGGAATTGAAAATTTCGACCCAGACCAGCATTCAATGAATGATGTTGTCTCTGCCATTAACGATACTTTCGGAACTTATGTAAATGCTTCGGTTGTTAACCACAAGCTGCAGCTTAACGCAAAGCAGGGTTATGAGTTTCAGATGGGGACTGATACATCAGGACTTTATGCAGGGCTGGGCTTGAACACATATTTTTCCGGTTCCAGTGCAAGTGATCTCTCATTGAATGCAAAAGTCAGTGAAGATGTCGGGTATATAAATGCCGGGCATGTAAACGGAGCCGGAGAAGCCAACTCCGGGGACAACACAACCGCACTGAAAATCAAAGAGATGGCTCAGGGCAAGGTGACGATTACGACTCCTTTTGACGGGACGACCAGTCAGACTCTTATTGAATATTATGATTCTACTGTCAGTGTTGTCGGCGCGGATACTGGTAATGCGAAGTTCAATTTTAATTTTCAGAACACTCTGGCTTCTGATCTCAATCAGAAGCAGCAAGAAATTTCAGGTGTGAATATTGATGAAGAAATGAGTAACCTTATTAAGTTCCAGCATTCTTACACCGCAGCGGCAAAGCTAATCACAACCGCTGATCAGATGCTTCAGACTGTACTCGGGCTGAAAAATTAAGGCCGCAGGAACAATGAAAAAGGTTAACGGAGAAAGGTTATGAGAGTTACGCAACAAATGCTTTTCGGCACCTATGTGTCTAATATGAACAGATCTCTTACGGATCTGGTAGAAAGCAATATTCAGGCACAGACTCAGAAGAAGATTAATAAACCTTCTGATAACCCTGTGGGCATGGCGCGTATTCTTGACCACCGTGAAACTCTTGCAACTGTAAAGCAGTATCGAAATAATATTGATACCGCCAAGGGGTGGTTGTCACTTTCTGATACCACTTTGAATCAGTCTTCAACAATTATCACCAGAGCCAAGGAGATTGCTGAACAGGCTGCGTCCGGTACGATTACCGCAGATAACAGAGAACAGTTAAGTTATGAAGCCCGCCAGCTTTTTCAGCAACTTGTATCTCTCGCTAATACTGAATATGAAGGCAAGAGCATTTACGCTGGTCATAAGGTTGATCAGAACGCGTTTAAAGAAACCTTATGGATGACCACAAATGATTCTAATGTTTCTTCGCAGCAGTTCAGTATTGAGGGAAACACTGATAAAACTATAGTCGTTCAGTTCCTCGATTCAGGCAATATTGGAGCTGCAGACCTTGATTATCGTTATTCAAAAGACGGCGGGAAAACTTTTACTACAAAGACTTTAACAACCGGCACCAATACGCTGGATTTTGACGGCGTGACTATGTCCCTTGAAACCGGAACAACAGTCCGGGCCAATCCCCTCGCAAATACCAATGATTCAACTGGAACATGGATGTGGGTAAGGCCTACTGCTCAATACATGGGTGATGATGAAGATGCCGTAAACATTGTCGGAATGAACACAACCCTTGCCGGCGGCAGAACCAAAGCCGAGGGTGTTTTTACTAACGATGTTGTTGTAAGAATTGATTCTGCAGCCCAGCTTCAGTCTAATATCAGTTACTCTTACAGTATTGATGGAGGTATTAACTGGGTAGAAGGTAATGTTAAGTCGGCGGACGGAATTGCTTCAAATGCGGTTCTGAGTATTCCCGGCGGAATCTTGACAATATATTCAAATGCCGGAGCAGGCGGAACAAATCAGCTTCAATCTAATTCACAGTTTATTGTCAGACCTGATACTGCGGCTATAAATTTTCAGATTCAGGAAAATGAATATGTAAGAGTTAATGACGTTGGTAAAGATCTTTTCGGTGGAGTGTACCAGGCTCCGGGAGAATCTGCGGCCAGTACTGTTTTTAACGATGACAGTATGCTGACCGGAAGTAATGCCAGTTCGACTCAGAATTTACTTGAAACAATGGGTAATCTGGTTGCGTTTCTTGAAACCAATAATCAGTCCGGCGTTCAGGAATGTCTTGCCAGTCTTGATAAGTCACAGCAATATCTGCTCACTAAGCTGGCTGATGTCGGGGGCAGGGAGAATAGACTTGCTGTAGCGGATAATGTTCTTTCAAGCCTTGAATTGAATGAAAAGGAAAGAATCTCACATATTGAAGATATTGATGTCGGAGAACTTATGACTCAGCTTTCACAGCAGCAAATTGTTTACGAGGCAGTGCTGAAGAGTTCTTCAATGATTATGAAGATGAATCTTTTAAATTATATATAAGTATTTATTCAGTTGAGGACCGTATTCTGCTTGCCCGCAATGGCAATGATGCGGTAAGAGTTTTTTCAGTGGGTTGAAAATGTTCTCCGCAGTGGCGAATGTTTTTACTGAAAGCAAAAACGATCCGAAAGGATTACTTACACACAAGAGAATATGCTGATTCTGACTCGGAGACCGGGCGAAGCTCTTTACCTGGATGACAATATAAAAATTACGGTATTAAGTGTTCAAGGCAGGCAGGTTAAGCTGGGCCTCGAAATACCGCAAGAAACTACTGTCTATAGGGAAGAGGTTTACCTCAAAATTAAAGAACAGAACCGTATGGCGCTTGAAAACAGACAGCAGGACCTCTTTGCTGCGACCGAATTATGGCAAAAGAAAGAAAAAAAATAATCAGGACTCGGCTTGGCGAAAGAGAGATCACTGAGGAAGGGATTATTTACTTTTCCCGAGGTCTCATCGGCTTTGACGACAAAAGAGATTTTACTCTGATTCAGATCAGGGAAGATTCTCCTTTTCTGTTGTTGCAAAGTATTGAGGATCCTAACTTAGGTCTGTTAGTAGTCGATCCGTACAGTTTTATGGATGAATATGAAGTCAAGCTGAGTGATGCTGAAAAACGAATCCTCAGATTAGATAATGTTCGTCAACTGGGCGTGTTGGTCACTGTGACAATTCCTCCGGGAAGACCTGACGAAACAACTCTTAATTTGGGCGGTCCGATTGTGATAAACTCTGAAGCCCGCCGCGGCATGCAAATTCCGCAAGTGGATTCAAAATATCCAACGCACTACCGCCCGGCAAATGATGAGTCTAATTAGGACATTGCCGGGTATTTTGACGGGTTGAATTTATTCCCGTTTAATTGTTTAGAATGTGATTTACAGGTGAGACTCTTTATGGGTTTCACCTTTTTTTTAGCGCAAAAAGTCTATATCTTCACGGACAAGATTCATCGCAGTCTTGCGAATGTCAGGCTTGTATGTTCCTGCGCGCACCTGATCTCTTAAGTCTTTGACCTTCTGTTCTCTCATGTCGGGACTTTCTGCAGCAGTCTGCCTCGCTGTGCCGAGTAACTTTGCCTGCGACGAGACATTCACGACATCACGAGTGGACACAGAGCTTGTACTCTGTGACTGAGCCTTTTCTGCAGGATTCTTTACCCGGTTATCAGAATAGGCCTTGAGGGGGGCGTTGTTAAACTGGTTGATCTTCATGATCCCCTCCGGGGTTACCAGGGTTTGTTCATTTATAGGTTAAAAAAGGGTGATGGTGTAAATCAGAGCATTGTCCGGTCAACCTTTTCCAGTGTTATTTCCCACAATCGGTTCATAATTACCGACTTTTCTTCCGGAGGCAGATCTATAACGCCTTCAGCGCTTTTCTTGAGCACTTGAACATCACTTCCGTCAAGAGGGTACTCAAATAAGTACCTTTCTCCGAAATCCAACTCCAGCTGTTCTAGTATATCGGACACTACCGGATTTTCATTACCCGAGACAATGAGATTTTCGATAATTTCCCTTGAAATCTTTTCTATCAGCTCGCGGCGCCTTGCCTGCCGTGAAATAGTGACAACGTCAACAGACTCGCTCATTTTCAGGGCGCGCCTGAATCTGGCCAGTCTCTTGGCGTTCGTCAACTGCTTACCATAGGTTCGCAGCATATTTCTAATTTCGGCAGGGTTGTTAGCCACAGCATGTACTCCTTCTTATTAGCTCTATCGGCAGGTTGCTATGTATACTTTAGGGTGAAAATATGAAAAAAATATATTTAAATAAGTTTTAAATTTCAGATTGTTATAAAAGTAAGGTCGGGTTTGTGTTTATTGTGGGGTATAATATAGCAGTAAATTTATAAGAAATCTCGGGTTAAAAAAATAAAAACAGCCGCAGTATGTTCAACGCTGCGGCTGTTGTTTTAATCATTACAATACAATTGAAGTTTTAGTTCTTTTTGCAAGCTATAATGTAGCCGAAACTGACCCAGCGTCCGTTGTCGATTGACAAAGTTTTAGGGTCCTCGTCAGGTGTTTGGATACAAAACGGATCAAATTCAGCATATTCACTCCACCATAATTGGGAATCGGGGGCATAATCTGCCTCGATTATTTCAAATCCGGCACTCTTTATAGCCGCACAGGTTTGATGAATATCACGGAAACATTCTTTCCATGAGAATTCGTCCTGTGACACAAATGGTTCGAGGTCCGGCGGCAGAGGTACGTCCAAATGCATAGGCTCGCCTATGGCAAGAATTCCTTCGGGTCTAAGTACTCGCAAAGCTTCTTTCAGGCAATTGAGGTATCCTTCCTCTCCAATTAGAATCCGCACCATTTCAAGTGCGGTTGTAGAGTATACATAGTCGAATGAATTTGACGCAAAGTTCGTCTCAGGCATTCCGGCCTGCTGTGCCAAGACTGAATTTTCGACACCCCATAACTCTGCATTGCGTTGCAGGTGTTCCGACATGGGTAATCCATCCATGCGATCCTTCCACGGATCAATTCCGACAATGGACAAACCGTATTCTTTAGCAAGAAAACAAGCTTGATAACCTCGGTTACAACCTACATCAAGCAAGCGGGAACCTTTGCTAACTCCCATTTTTTCGGCCATAAACTCAGCAAGTTTAAGTCCGCCGGGGCCACTGCATTGTGCATAGATCGTTTTTAAATCGGTATACTTTGTCGACTTGTTATATTTAAAATGTGTCATTGGATATCCTTGTTAACGTTTTAATCGAAGAAGCATAAACTGCTTCCGCCGCTGTAAACAGGATTCCTCCGTCTGTGAGGACACACAAGCCGTCCAACAGACGGATTACTTTACAATGCTCTTTTTCATGAAAAATCCACATAGTGTTTAAAAAAGTGAGAAAATATTAAGTACTACCTCAGCCAATGAAACGGATTTATAATTAACGTAGCTAGCGGTGTCAATATGACTATTTTGAAAATAGTCTTTGTGTTGAATATAAAAAAATGTCTTCAAAATAGAGCCGACCATTCTTTATAGGTTAATTAAGTTAATGCGATGAAATTTAACGACAGCTTAAGGTTGAATCTTAAGCTTCTTTCTAATAGGTAGAAGTCTATGTCCGACTGTAAAGGTTTTGTACTTATAGTTACGAAGGCCGGAGGAGGCGCCGCAGCCAAGCTTGGAATAATTATTTCAAGATGGCTTTCTGCGCGTGGTGTGGATTCTCAAATCATTGCACATCCCGCTCCCCCAGCCCATGTTGAGGTGGCTGAGTTTAGAGAAAATTGCTCTCTTGTGCTTGTGCTGGGAGGGGATGGTACTTTTATAAGTACTGCCGGAGTCGTTATAGACTGGAAAATTCCTGTTCTTGGTATTAATCATGGCAGAGTCGGCTTTCTTGCAGAAGTTTTGCCTGATGACTGGGAAGTCGCACTTGAGAATTTTTTCAGTAATAAACTGGATATTTCTCGAAGACTTGCGTTTCATTACGAAATACAGCGCGGCCATTCTATTATAGCCAGAGGCGTCGCTGTAAATGATCTGGTTATTTCCCGGGGTGCGGTCGCCCGTATCATTTCTCTCGATATAGGACAGAAGGGGCAGTGGATTAAAAATATCCGTGCTGACGGGCTGATTATTTCAACTCCCACAGGTTCCACCGCATACAATGTCTCCGCCGGCGGACCGCTTGTCCATCCAGAATTGCCGGTTATGTGTGTTACCCCCGTATGCCCGTTTTTAAATGGTATACGGCCTATGGTCCTGCCTGCTGACCGGCCTATGACTATAGATGTTTCTGAGTCGAGCGGGGATGTATACATTACCGAGGACGGAAGAGTTCCTTACCCGCTGAATACCGGCGACCGTGTAATTGTGACCAGGCATGAAAATGATTTGTTACTGGCCCGCATCCGCAGCAATACTTTTTTTGAAAAACTCAGAAGCAAGGGCTTCTTTTCGGAGTAACAGACAGTGAGTGTCCTGCTTGATTTTACATCTATAAAAGATGTTCGTTACGGAAAAGATCCGGTTTCAGATGCTTGGCTTCTTCATTTTATGACGGCCAATCATCTGGAAAGTTTTATGGACCCGATTAAAAACGCTTCTCCGGAACAGTTGCGCTTTATGGTTGCGCTTGATGAAAACCAAGTCTTTGCACCTTGTTCAGACTGGCTGTTCAAACGGCTGGTTACACCCGGACTTGCCTCTGATCTTTTGCAGGAATACATTTATGTATGGAAAGCACTGATCAAGCTGGTCAGAACTCATGTTTCCGATAGATATCAGCGCAGATTGATTTTGAATCTCTGCCGTCATAAATTTAAGCAGGCCATTGATGCCTCCATCCTTATCCCCTGGCGGCTGCTAAAAGGGATGGTTACAATTTTTCTTTCCCGAAGTGGACTTGATGATCCTTATCGTAACCGTAAAAATGTTTTGACCAGCAGAGGTCGGGCATACGTTGAAAGTGATTTTTTTAAGAGGGCAATGGAATCGTGCCCTTATCCGCCATTGCAGTGTAACTGTCTTGAAGATATGCGCTTTGAGCTTGATATGATCGAACTTGAAAGGATTTTCAGATTATCAACACTTCCTGATATATGGTCTTCGGATTTGTTTTCCGGCGATTTTTCTCGTTACTCCACATGTTTTTCTAAAGATAAAATTGATTTTTCCGGTATTAGAGATATTTTTTGCAAGAGTAGATCCGGGCTTAAAATTTTGTTTTTACCAGACGAGTCCGGTGGATTGCAGGCGGACTTGTTAATGATTAAATCTCTTTTGAGGCAGGGTCATAGTGTCATCATGTCTCTTAAGGAGGGGTTTTGTTTTGACAGCCCTACATTCTGGGATAATGAAAATGATCCGGCTCTTGCTGAGGCCCTTAAAGGTGCTTATTTTATAACAGAGAACAGAATTTCCAAAAATGATCTTCTGTCTACACTGCGTAAGAATCCTTTTGTCATTATTTCAGATGGAACAAGAGAACGTCTCAATCTGGTTCGTTGCAGTGTTACTTTTGCCAGAGCTTGGAAGGAATCCGATCTTATTCTTGCAAAAGGCTGGTCCAACAGGCGTAGACTGATCAGAAATACACACCGTTTCACACGGGATGTGATGTGCTTCCATAGAAATCTTGACGGTAAATTTAAGCTCGAATTTAAAGCTAAATATCCGACAGCTCATAAGTTCAGTGAATCGGATATCTCTGCTAAAGCTGATGAGATAATTGCGGAAATGCAGCAAGCCCGGTCAGCAAGAAAAGCAGTGATGTTCTACAGCGGAATTGTCGGCAGTATTCCGGGACAGGTTGACGTTGCGATTCAGCTTTTGAAAACTTTTGTTGCCGATCTTCGTAATAGACTGGAAGATACATATATTATTAATCCTGCGGAACATTTTGAAGAAGGCATGGATGCTGATGATCTCATGTTTATGTGGGAAAAAGTTCAGCGCAGCGGTTTAATTTCAACCTGGAGATTCCAGACTTCTGCTGATATTGAAAAAAGTTTTGAGCTTATGGGTAAAAAGGTTCCGACAGTCTGGGTTGGTAAGGACGCAACTTATTCAACGGGCTGTACTAAGGAAATGCACATAGCGCAGGATGTTCAGAGGCAATATCGCGAATTGCAGATAATCGGCCCCGGTGCTGATAAATTTTTGCGCAGGCGTGAGTACGGAGTCGGCAGATTTAGCGATGTTGTTATTGAGCCTTAAAATTAATGCTTAAATCAATTTATTTTATTAAAACGTTGTTAGGTATTTGTTTCCTTTCGTTATTTATCAGCGGATGTGCGACAAAAATTCCCAGTGTAAGAAAGACTTCTTCGAGCGCCCGGTCAAAAGCGTGGAAAAGCAAGCGAGCTAAAGAAGGAAAAGCAATTTCCGGTCCTGTGAAATTTTCTATGCTTCCATCTTCATCTTCTGAAATTGCTGCTCGAAGGATTAATATAAAATCTCAGGCTATTTCTTCGTGGAGACAGCTTGGACCGCAAATTCGTAAATCTATTGAATATGCAGGTCGTAACCCCTCGGGGGGGCTGGCTCTTAAAAGAAAGGATTTGCGTCTTACATGGGGACAGCTTCGTAAGTCTCTTGAAGATCTTGAACGGTTGCTGCCTCGTTTAGACATTAATCCGGAGTTGCTTGGAAGATATTTTGTCTGGTACGAACTCCAGTCCGGGGCAGAAATGACAGGGTATTATACTCCTGTTATTGAGGCCAGCCTTGTCAAAACAGGGCCGTATAAATATCCAGTTTATAGAGTTCCGCCGGATTTACGCAAGGCCCGTCCGGGACAGACTCATCCGTGGTCTGAGCAATTGCGTAAAGCTTACCGGGTTGAAAATGGAAAAATTCTTCCGTATCATTCCCGCCGAGCTATCGATGTTAATAAAGTGTTAGCAGGACGCGGGCTTGAAGTTGCGTGGCTTAAAGATCCCGTAGATTTGTTTTATATGCACGTTCAGGGAGGCGGAGTGCTTCGCTTGCCTGATGGTCGATTGAGAACCGCCGTGTTTAGCGGAACCAACGGACTTTCCTTTAAAGGGCTTGGTCGAATTATGCTTGAGAAGGGAGTTCTCAAGAAGAGTCAGCTTTCCCGTGAAAAAATTAAAGGTTATCTCCTCAGCCACCCCGAACGCATGTGGGAATTGATGGCGGAAAATAACAGTTATATATTTTTTAAGCTGACTCGCGGGCAACCCCTCGGAGCGAACGGCAAGCCGTTGATGTCAATGGTCAGTCTCGCTTCTGATCCCGCGCTTATTCCGTTGGGGTCAATAGTCGCATTCCGTACAGATATTTTTCCGAAAAAAGGTAGCCCCTCGCGCAGGGTAAACGGCCTTGGTCTTGCTCAGGATGCGGGTAAAGCTATACGCGGAGCAAGGCTCGATTATTATATCGGAACCGGAAATGAGTTTAAATATACAGCACATCATTTGAAAAAGAGAGTACCGGTTTATTTATTGATCAGCCGGGCGGCACTAAGAAGATAATATCAGGCTAACACCTGTGTAATATGAAATTGCAAGGAGTGATATATGGTTCAGTTTGAAACAGTTATAGGGCTTGAGGTTCATGCTCAGCTTAAGACTAAAACAAAAATATTTTGCGGTTGTTCCACTGAGTTCGGGAAAGAACCTAATGAGAACGTGTGTGAAGTCTGCTCGGGAATGCCCGGTGTGCTTCCTGTTTTGAATGAAAAAGTTATGGAATACGCAGCCAAAATGGGCCTTGCAACTAACTGCACCGTAAATCAGAAATCAATTTTTGCTCGTAAAAACTATTTTTATCCTGATCTTCCAAAAGGGTATCAGATTTCACAGTTTGAATTGCCCATATGTGAGCATGGACATCTTGATATTGCTTATGAAGATAAATCCGGTGAGCCTTGTAAAAAACGCATTGGTCTTACTCGTATTCATATGGAAGAAGATGCAGGTAAAAATATTCATTCTGCCGCTGAAAATGCGAGTTTTGTTGATCTTAACCGCACAGGCGTTCCGCTTATTGAAATAGTCAGCGAACCGGATATGCGTAACGCTGAAGAAGCTGTTGCTTATCTTAAATCATTGCGCAGTATTCTGCTTTATCTTGATATTTGTGACGGTAACCTTGAAGAAGGTTCATTTCGTTGTGATGTAAATATTTCGGTCCGTCCATTTGGTCAGGAGGAGTTCGGCACCCGTGCTGAACTTAAAAATATCAACTCGTTTAGAAATGTTCATAAGGCTATTCATTATGAAGTAGCTCGTCAGATCGATCTTATTGAAGATGGCGAAAAAATTATTCAAGAAACACGTCTTTATGATGCGGACAAGGGAACCACTCATTCCATGCGCGGAAAAGCGGATGCTCATGATTACCGCTATTTCCCTGATCCTGATCTTGTTCCGCTGGTTATTGCAGATGAATGGCTTGCCGAATGGCAGGCTTCGCTTCCTGAACTTCCAGCCGAACGCAAGGCCCGTTTTGAAAGTGATTTCAAAGTGAGCGAACAGGATGCAGATCTTCTTACCTCTGAAAAAGATGTTGCTGATTATTTTGAAGCTGTTCTTGATTCCTACAACGAACCGCTAAAAGTTGTTAACTGGATTAAAGGTGAGTTTCTTAGGGAACTCAATCAATCAGGCGGATCTGTTTCGGAGTGCAAGTTTAAACCTGAGATGATGGCTAAGCTTGTGGAATTGGTTGATAAACAAGTTATCAGTATTAAAATAGGTAAAGATATTTTCAACGAAATTTTCACTGAAGGGCTTGATCCAGTTAAATTCGTAAAGGACAAAGGGCTTGAGCAGAATTCGGATTCTTCCAGTCTCGAAGCTGCTGTAGATAAGGTGCTTGCGGATAATCCAAATGAGGTTGAAGCGTACAAAGGCGGCAAAAAGAAATTGGTCAGCTTCTTCATGGGACAAGTCATGAAAGAGACCAAAGGACAGGCCAACCCCGGTATCGTCAGTAAAATGATTCAGCAAAAACTTTCTTAATAAGGATTAATTCAATGACCGAACATATTCAGTTTTCTGCGGAAAAAGACGCACTTGTTCTCCTCGATCAGCGCTATCTTCCAACTCGTGAAGAGTGGTTCGATTGCAAAAACACCGATGATATTGTCGAGGCCCTTGTTGTTATGGTTGTGCGCGGAGCTCCCGCCATCGGCGTGACAGCCGCATACGGCTGTTATCTGGCAGCGCGCGAAGTCGCCGGCCGTGATGACTGGAAAAAAGCTCTTGAAGTTAATCTTGATAAAATCGAGAAAGCCCGTCCGACAGCTGTAAATCTTCGCTGGGCGGTTCGCGAAATGAGAAGAATCTGGCAGGAAGCCGGTGACGTTTCTCTTGATGATTTGTGTTCCACCTGGCTTGAACGTGCTAAAGTCATTCACGTTGACGATATCCGTATGTGTGAAGACATTGGACGTTTCGGCGGTGCGCTTATTGATGACGGTGACACTGTTATGACTCACTGCAATGCCGGAGCACTTGCAACCGCAGGATACGGAACAGCGCTGGGTGTTATCAGAGGAGCGGTTGATCAGGGTAAAAAAGTTCAGGTTATTGCAAACGAAACGCGTCCTTTTTTACAGGGTGCCAGACTTACAGCTTATGAACTTCACCGCGATGGTATTCCTGTAAAGGTTGCCTGCGACAATGCTTGCGCTTTGCTCATGAAAAAAGGGTTGGTGCAGAAAGTCGTTGTAGGTGCTGACAGGATTACTGCAAATGGTGACGCTGTTAATAAAATAGGAACCTACGGGGTTGCACTTCTTGCCCGTGAATTTGGTATCCCTTTTTATGTGGCTGCTCCTGTTTATACAATTGATCCTGAAACTCCCACCGGAGATGATGTGCCCATTGAGGACCGCACTCCGCGTGAAGTTACTCATGTCGGTGATACAAGAATTACTCCCGAAGGAGTTGAAGTTTTCAACTTTGCTTTTGACCCGACTCCTAATGAGCTGATTGCAGGAATTATCACAGAGAAGGGCGTGCTTAGACCTCCTTATTCTGAAGCTATAAAAAAACTGTTTAGTTAGTTAAAATTATATGGTTAGATAGTTACTTGTTCCCGAAAAGTTTTTTCAGGCAATTTTTTTATTTTGACTAATTGCAGTTGAGGCTTTACAGAGTGACTCTCCTTGTGCCATATGCCGCTATTGGACACCAAGGACGGAAAGATGATCTCTTTCCGTCTTTTTTCAGTTAGAGTTTCTTTCGTAACACGCTTCATCCACGGTTTACGGTTTACACGTTATATTTTTCAGGAGGCTGGCCATGTTGCCGACCATAGCACTTGTAGGACGTCCTAATGTTGGAAAGTCCACTATATTCAATAGATTGTTACGAAAGAAAAGAGCTCTGACTCATGATATGCCCGGGATTACCCGCGATCGTATCTATGATGAAGGTCACTATGAAGGCGTTAGATATGCCCTTGTAGATACCGGTGGACTCGTAATGGAAAGCGACAATGATTCCGGAGAATTTCAGGGAGATATCTTTGATCAGGCCCGGGAAGCAATCGAAGAATCTCATGCGCTTATCTTAGTAGTAGACGGGCGTGCCGGTCTTACTCCGCTTGATGAACAGGTTGCCGCTTTTATTCGTCAGAGCAATAAACCTATTGTTCTTTTGGTAAATAAGGTTGATGGCTCCGAGCTTGAAGCTCAGTGTCTGTCAGAATTTCATGGTCTCGGATTTGAAATTATGCCTGTTTCCGCAGAGCATGGTTACAATCTTGAAGCTTTGCGCGCTAAAGTTGCTCAGCTTGCTGAGGAAACAGGAATTGTGCCCGAGGAAGAAGATCCTGAAAAAGTCGGGCTGAAAATTGCCATGCTCGGACGGCCTAATGCTGGTAAATCCTCAATGGTAAATGCTTTGACCGGAGAAGAAAGAGTTATCGTAAGTGACATTGCCGGGACAACCCGTGACAGTGTTAACGTTACTTTTAGATCCGGCGGGAAGATTTTTACTTTTGTTGATACTGCCGGTGTTCGCCGCAGAACCAATATTGCAAATACAATTGAAAGATACAGCGTTCTCAGGGCGCTGAAGAGCAGCAAAATAGCAGATGTAACCGTTATGGTTGTTGATGCTCTGGGCGGACTGACAAAGCAGGATAAAAGACTGCTTGATTTCCTTGCAAAGGAAGCAACTCCGTTTATTATTGCTGTTAATAAAATAGATTTGGTTTCACAGAAAGAACGTGACGCACTTAAAGAAGGGTTTGAAAGAGCTCTTAGGATGGCGCATCATGTTCCGGTGATTTATACTTCTTGTATTTCTAAATCCGGCCTTGGTGGGATTCTGCCTTTGGCTGCAAAGCTTAAAGCAGAGTGCTCCATAAGAGTTTCTACAGGTCAGCTTAATAGAATCATGAAAGAAGTGATTCAGAAGCATCAGCCACCTGTTGTTAAACGTAGAAGGGCTAAGTTTAAATATTTGACTCAGGCTGATGAAGAGCCGCCGACCTTTATTTTCTTCATTAATGATGAAAGGTTAATCAGGCCGACTTATCACCGTTTCCTTGAGAATAAGCTTAGAAAGATTTTAAATATTAAGATTGCTCCTTTGAATATTTACTTTAGATCTACAGCAAGAGATAAAGAAACAAGATAATTTAAGAAAACAATAAGTTAATGGTTGACAACAGAGCGGAGAAAACATATTTAAACGCTCCGAGCGGGTGAAGCGCATTGCGCAAAACCGGTTCAATGAATGGAGAGGTGGCCGAGCTAGGCTGAAGGCGCTCGCCTGCTAAGCGAGTATAGGGCTTAAAACTCTATCCGGGGTTCGAATCCCCGCCTCTCCGCCATGAATGTTAAAAAGGCAGTTGAAATTATTCAACTGCCTTTTTTTGTGTTTGAGAATTATGTCTTGCCAATTTATACGATTGTTTAATTTCGTGTACTTGTTTTATTCTGTTACCGTGTGTTATGCGTTTACCAGTTCAATTCCGCGGTGTTTTTTTATAATAATTGGCTGCTTGTAACTCGTTAGAGGATAAATGCCTAATCTTGTCGGTATAATCATTGTTGATGACCATGCGTTAGTCAGAGAAGGTTTGAAGAACATTCTGAAGGCTCAGGACGGAATCAATGTCTTGGGTATGGCTGAGAATGGTCTTGAGGCTGTTCGCTTGTGTAAACGCTTAAATCCTGATGTTGTGCTCATGGATTTGTCTATGCCTGTTAAAAGCGGTGTTCAGGCTATTCAGGAGCTTGCAAAAGATGATGGGCGGATCAAGCTATTGGCTCTTACTGCTCATGTTGATGCTGAGCACGTTTTTTTGGCTCTTGATGCCGGTGCATGTGGGTATGTTCTCAAAAATTCAACCAGCGAAGAGTTGGTAATGGCTATTCGGACTGTGATGGAAGGTAAAGTTTATCTTGCACCGGGAATATCCGCAGAAGTTGCTAAAGGTTTTTTACAGAAAGGGCGTGGGGAAAGTTGTGACAAGCTTGAAACGCTGACTAAGCGGGAAAGAGAAATTTTGAAAAATATTCTCGCGGGCTACAAAAATCGTGAAATTGCCGACATTTTGATTATAAGCGTTAAGACCGTAGAAAAGCATCGCGCAAATTTAATGAAAAAATTAGGGCTAAAATCCATTACGGAACTCAGAGCGTACGGCGAAGAGCTTTCTTCCCGTGATATATTTTTATAATCGAATATTTTTTGAGCTGTAACTGCTCAAATATAAGCTGATATTTTTAAAATTAGTCTTTTTTTTGAATTTTTCCTATGCAGATAATTTAATGTAAGCTCAAAAACGAATATTTTAGCTGTTTTTAATAAAAACGGTTGACATTCTGAGCGATATCGACAAGGTTCATTTTGCGTTTGGAGAGGTGGCAGAGTCCGGTTGAACGCGGTAGTCTTGAAAACTATTGAAGGTGTGAGCCTTCCGGGGGTTCGAATCCCTCCCTCTCCGCCATTGAAATTAAAGGGTTAATTGTTCAATCTGGGTGCTATGCGTAAAAGCAAGCGTAAAAGCGCACTCAGAAACTTAGCCTTGCTTCATATTTATAGACCGCAGTGTATCCGCACTGTGGTCTTCTTTTTTGTCAAACACACGGTTTAACGCGCTTGTTTTACCGCATATCTTATGAATGTACCTGTTGGTTGTTTCAACGTTCCTATGCCGCAAGCTATCCCGCGTCTCTTCAAGATCAGAACTCGCAATCAACAATGATGCGGTAAGATGCCGAATTCCGTGGAATCCGAATGGCTTCACGTTAACACGCTCACAGATACGCCGCATATACTTTCCCCGGCTGGTGTATGGCTGGCCGTTCTCCCGGCAGAACACATACACGCTCTTAGCCTGTTTTTTATGCGCCTTAAGCTTTTCGTGCAGCTCGTTAGTCAGTGGCAACCAATCGAACTTCATGCCGCCGCCTTTTTTGCGAGTGCCGAGCTGTACAAGTCCACGCTCCAGATCCACATCGTTCCAGCGCAATCTGAACCCTTCGTCTTTCCGCGCTGCTGTGTGGAAATAGAAAAGCAGCATCAGTTGATCGTCAGGCTTTGCCGCCGCATGGACAGTCCAGAAGTCCGCTTCAGTGGGAACCTCCGCAGGTTTTTCATCCACTACATATTTCTTGATGGATGAAGCCGGGTTGATGCCGTCCAGATCATAAACATCAACAGCCCATACCCACATTGCCGAAACCTCTTTGCGAAGCGTATTCGCCGCACCTGAACCGAACTCTGCCTTCACGTTTTTCATAGCGTTAAGGAACATCGGCTTTTTTAGTGCTTCAGGAGCCAGCTCTGGATGTATTGTCTGAAACAATCGTCTCATAGCCAGCCTTTTACGCTCAAAGGTTTTACGCACGAAGTTGTCCTTTGCGTGGCTTAAGTACGCTGTTGCCAGCGAGAAGACCGTGAGGATCTCCGCAGGTATTTCGACCTGAATCCAATCCTCTTTTTGCTGAACTACTTCCCACGATGTTGCGTCTCGTTTGCTGTCGAATAACTTTGACCGACGCTGTCCGTCGATCATCCGTTGCGCCCTCCATTTCCCGTTTTTCATTTTGTAAGGCATGTTCTCCTCGCAATATTTTATCAATGACATCTGAGGAGAAGAGAATAGAGCCGCCTTTTTGGGGCTGAAACCCTCCCAGTGCTAGTTTGTTGCGATACACCCAGTTTAATGGTTTACGCAATAGCTCAGCTACCTCTGGTGCGGTTAATGGCGGCATGATCTATATTCTCCAACTCTATTCAGGTTCAGGAACGCTGACAAAAACATCGAGCTCAAAATTAGCCATCTTAATCATATCTTCGATCTCAGTAACAGTTTCTTCGCAACCCTCAGCTGGAATGCCTGAAATTCTGATTTCTACCGTGTAAGTTACTTCTTCTTGTTCTTCGCTCATGATTTTATTCCCCCACCGCCTTCGCCGTTTTAAATTTATTACGAGCCATATCACTCAGGCTAGTTAATTTAGGTAAATATAATTTCAATGTTTTTTCGGTTTTCGAAAATTCATTTGGCAGTTCTTCGCGTGGATAATGGTTTTGAAATATCTCACAAATCTTTATGCGAGACTTGGAACATGTATTGGATTTCCATCCGCCAACATAAAGATAAACTTCTACACACTTACAATGTCCTGAATATTCAAAAGAAACGGAGTGGTCCGTTGTGTTATCTATTTTGAGACACATTCCTAAAAGTTTTGTGATTCTATCGTTCATGCTTTTATTGTCCCACCGCTAAAAGTGATCCCTGCTCCGGTAACCGATTCCGCTCCAAAGCCTCAGCCGTCTTCGGACTCAAATATAAAACCTCAGTGCGCGGCGCTGATTTATCCGCATACGCTTTGCGCTGAATTTGTGGCCAGCCCTTGAAAATTTCATCGTATAGTTCGGACGGGTAGCCGCTAACGACTACATAGCCCTCGACCGCATGAAGAGCTTCGGCTAGTTCGCGGTGATCCTTATCCGACATTTCAAACAGGTATGAACCTTGATTCAAGTTCCGACTGTCGTGAACATAAGGAGGATCAACATAGTAAAGCGCGTCATGGTCATATTTCTGAATGACTTCCAGCGCAGGAAGGTTTTCGATTACGACCCCGCGAAGCCTTTCAACAAAGGCCGGAATTTGATCGGGCCAAGTTGACCAATCCACTGCCGGAGAATTTGTATTTGCCCGTCTGGACCTGAAACCGTTCTTTGTGATGGAAACGCAGCTCTTCGAGCCGTAGCCGAAAAAGGAGCGAACTATCAGCCGTCTAGCGGCTTCGATTGGATCGGTTGTTTCTTCATATGAAATGTCAAATTCCGATCTTGCGAAAGGTGTAAGATGGCAACGTCTCCGCAATTCTTCGGCCTGAGTTTTGTCCTGCAGGACTGAAAAAAGAGAACAGAGTCGACCGTCCAGATCGTTCAGGACTTCGCATTTCACACGGTCCTTTTGCATCAGCACCGAAGCGGCTCCGGCGAATGGTTCGCAGTAGGTGACGTGGGGTGGTAGGTGTTCAATAACCCACGGGGCCATTTTCCATTTTCCGCCGTGGTAGCGTAGGATTGGGCGGGTTGGGTTAAGCATTTGCTGCCTTCTCTGCTGCTTCGAGAGTCCAGTCCCCAGCATACGGTTCGATTAAAAAAGTTATACCTTTTTTTCTTTTACACCACTTGCTAGGCTTGCCAGAAATCCATTCCATTTCATGCGGCAACACTCCGAGCCTTTTCCCATTATCAGCAATGACGCTAACAGCACCATATCTGTTCATGTACGCTTTGTACTCTCCGGCTCGCGCTCTAGTATCGGTGGCAAATAAATCACCACGAATGTCGTGTAAGAGTTTAATTGTGGGGATTTCACCTTCGGGTATGTATTGAGGTAGATATTTACGCATTGTCCCACCCCTCCGGCTTACCGCACAATTCATAACGATAAACCCACACCCACGGATTGTCTTCCCATCGAGAACCATCTTTAGCGAGTAAGTCCCAGAGGGTTTCGAATGACCCTCTGGCTGTGCGTGTGAAGCCTTCTTCTTCATCTACAATTTTTGCACTGTAATCCTTGTAGAGAGGGTATCGGTCATTCATGTTGCCACAGAAGCCGACATGTTCAACCCCTTCTGCAATCGCGTCTTCTTCGCTGATCTGCCACAACCTCTGAACACGAACACTCGTAACTTTAAGCCATGTGCGGGCTGCCTCTTTAAAACAGCCGTTAGGGATGCCCTGTTTTTTGCTTATCCAGTTAGGCAAATTAGATGCAGGATCACTTGTTTTGTTCCATCGATCCGAAATCCTTTCCGGCAGTTTGCATAAGCGTTTTGCTCCATCAGCGAGAAATTTAATTTTCAGGATATCCCCGGAAAAAAGAGGACATTTGAATTCGAAAAAAGTATCAATGACTATTGCAGGTTCACGTTGCCAGAGTATATCGCCGGGCTGATAAGGTGCCCAATCTTGAAGAGGAATAAAATTACCGTATTCATCCTCAATAAATGGTTTCCCGTCAGTGAGTTCAATGCAACTTGTAAATTTTTTAGGGACAAGCCGCCGAGTGTTGGTTTTTATTTTCATGCGGTTGGCTCGGGCCATAGGAGCGGTGAAGGGGATGGGTTTAGACATTCTCACCCTCCCGCAACCTATCAACCCGCGCCAAATAGAGTGCAGAGCCTTTAAGCGATACCCAGCCGCCGCAAAATGCGAGTAGAGTCCACCATGCAGAACAGATGATTAGAGTGATGACACATATCCCGTCTATTTTATTTACGAGTGAGTCGGCATCAGAGGGTCTTTCCGGCTTTTTATTTTGAAAGAAAGTAGCGACTCCGTAGAAGAAAGAGCACCACTCAAGAATCATAAACGGGTAGGTCACTATTCCATTATTAAAAAATACACCAAGTGCGAAAAGTAATAAAAGGACAACGTAAAGAAGAACGAACCCCTTGAACTCATCGTGTGTTGTTGACGTTTTCATTCCCATCCCCTACGAAAACGGATAAAAATTAGAGTCACGAAAATCAAAACCAGTGCTGCAAGCTTGTTCAAAAATCCTACAACTGGAATTCAGTTCATGTTTATTTGCCCAGGGCGCAAACTTTGAAACTGAATCTTGTTTTTCTTGTTGGTTTGCAATCTTCCGTGCTTCTTCCACCAGTTTTGTTTCTTCTATTGAAGCCTTTGCTGTTGTGCCTATTTCGTTTGCCTGTCTTCTTTCTCTCAACCATTTTGCGCGGAGCAGGGTGTTGTTCTCTTTCGCTTCCTCGCGAGTTTTGCGATACCATGCGACATCAAATTCAACTGCGGGGATAAAGTGCTCCGACACAAGTTCCTGCACACTGAAATTGATACTCTCTTTATTGCAAGTCAGTGTGTACTGAGGCCGGACAGATTTACCCGGTTTGCCCGGCATCATCTGCCAGCCGAAGCCGTATCCCGAATGATACTGAGTGCTGTAAAGTCGGCCCTGATCGTCAATTTCGTAATTAAAACCTTTGATCTTTTTCCGCACCGGCTTTTGATCTTCTGCTTCAATAAAGTCTTTTTGATTTTTCATAATGCCTCCTCAAATACGCACCGCATTCCGTCTTCGGTTAATACGGCTGTTACATTCTTTGGCCTGATTATGCAGAGCCTAGTCTTATTCATGCGTCCGTTATGGATTCGAAAACCCACCCAAAATCCGCGACAATCTAAGCGGTCAACTTGTGCCATGTATGAGTGTCGGCGCGGCGTTGCTTTTACCTGCACTCGCATTCCAGCTTTCAACATGGCTAATCTAGATAAGCTCCGCGTTCACATCTTCTTGTCGGCTCTTCTGGTGGGCACTGTGGTTGTGCATGCTCTTTCAAACTGTGCAGATCCACTAACAGGCCGCCTAGAATTGCACTGCCTCTGCCCGTTAGCTGAGGGCGCATTTCAAGCAGTCGTGCTCTCATGTTTTCCACTTCCTGATTCACATACGGATTCACTTGTTTTGACATGACAATCTCCAAAAGCTTTGTTGCACTTCTTATGATCCCGCTCGAACTCTTTCACTTTTTCTGCACCGTTCAGAGTAGCGTGGCATCCACACGCCGAGCAGGTGCAATCGAAAGTCACTTTGCGGATAATTTTAAGATGCTGTAACACCGTCTCTCACCAATGCGTTTTCTAAACGGGCAGCATGGGATGCGGCTTGAAAATCGCCTTTAAATTTGTAGAGGGATTCAAGATATTTAACCGCTTCATGCACGGCTTCGCTTAAAGACTCTGTGCAAGCCATGCCCGGAGGATTCGGGAGAAGCTTGAAGCTGTTCGGACCATGCTCGCAAACCGAGCAGTCGGTTCCATCGCAAAAGCCTTCATTATGTTCGCAATTGGCGTAGTCAAAAATAGTGTCGCTCATGATGTCCTCCGTTTTTTGAATGAGTTTTATTTTAAGCTGCAGAGCAATTCCTGAATCGCGGTTAACGCTTCGTGTCCTTCTTTGCGGATCTTTACTTTGTCGGAACAGCTGAGGCTTCCGTCTTTGATGCCTTCACCGTAAGCGGCAATAAATTCACCGAATTCCTTCACGACTTTGATAACGTCGCGTTCGCAAGAATCTGATTCGGGAAGTTTGATGAAAACACCGCCAAATTTTTTAGCTAAGAAATGAAGCGGCTCCACAGTCCGGCATATGCGCATAATCGGGATCAGCATATTTACGCCGAGTTTATGGCTGTCACTATCGGGGTTCAGTTCATTGAGCAGGACATGGTATTTTTTTTCTACAGCCTCAGCGACTTCTCGCGAGCATCCTGATTTTTGAACTATTTCGTGTAAAAGTTCGGTCAATGTCTTTGTCATTATTCGCTCCGTTAAATAAACGCCCATTTCAACGTTGATATGGCTCTAAAAAACCTTATTATTGTTGCTATGCTAAACGGTTTAACTCTTGATCAGCTTGAGGAATTCAGCCTCGCTCAGAACCTTGGCTCCGCTCTTGGCGGCCTTATCCGTTTTGGCTTTGCCGACGTTCGCGCCGCAGATGAGATGCGTTGTGGTGGCGGTGATGGAACCTTGGACATTCGCTCCGTTCTGGATAGCGAGGTTTTCGCAATCCTTGCGGCTTCCGGTTTCCATTTTACCAGTGAAGACAACAGACATACCTGTCATTTTACCCGCGATGCTGCCGGACTCCGGCTCAGTGGACACTTCAAACTTAAAGTGATGTATGAGCTTTTCAATCAGGGAGAGGTTGTTTTGGAGTCCGGCAACGATCGAGGATGCTGTAGCCGCACCGATGGAGGGGATGTTCATCAGCGCGTCAGGAGTAGCGAAAACAAGGTCCATGAAGGACATTTCAGTCAGGATTTTTTTAGCTGTGGATTCGCCAAGTCCATCGATGCCGAGCGCGGCGAGGAACTTAGCAGGGTTGACAGGATTCGCTTTTCGATCCTGAATTGCGCTATTAAGGTTGACACTTTGCGTCTTTCCGAACCCGAAACCGATATAATGTACGTCGTCCATCTGATCAAAGAAATGATGAAGCGGGACAGTAGCCATTTTCTCAACGGTCGAAGGGCCGAATCCTTTGATATCCAGCGTCTTAAAAAAGTGCTCCTTCTGGCGGCACTGACGCGCAACGCAGTTTTCAGCATCGCAAATAAGATTCACGCCTTCTCTATGGAGCCAGCCGCCGCATTCAGGGCAGTTGGAAGGGAGGCGGGGAGTTGTGGCTTTCAACACTTCATCAACCTTCGGAATAACTTCGCCAGCTCGAACAATGCGCAGCCGGGTTCCAACGCCGATACATTTATCTTCTATGTATGCGGAGTTGTGCCCTGTCACATTGCTGATTTTTGCACCGGAAATATTTACAGGTTCAATCTCGATAACGGGAGTGACCGCTCCAGTGCGCCCAACCTGCCAGCGAATAGCTTTGACCGTAGTCTCGGCAGTTTCGCCTTTGCGTTTGAATGCGATCTGCCATCTATGATGGTGGGATGTGGAGCCGAGGTGTTTTTTCAGATCGGAATTCGTCACTTCAAGAACGAGGCCATCGATAGGATCACTAAGCTGGTAAGCATCAGCAATCCATTCTTCATCGGTCAAGGCTCCCATTATGTCCTTGCCAGAACATGGAGGACCAAAGAGTCTTTTCAGGTGTCCAAAATTTGCAAATCTAACAGCGTCTTTGCCGAACGCTCTTTGTGCTTTTTTCGAAAGTTCATCAGCAAGGATATTACCTGCTATGAAATTCCTAGGGTGAGAATAATTTTCAGAGAGAAAATGTTTGAAGTAAGCCTTATCTACAACAATTTCACCGGGACCAATTTCATCAGGACAAATAAGAATTCCCTTATGAAGAGCATCGGTAATATCAAACCCCGTTTCGCCATCACCACGGGAAGTCAATCTTTCACCGTCCCAGTGTGCCGCCATGCCATCCAGCTTAGGCGTGATGAGATAAAAAACTTCATCAAGCCCAATCTCAGCCGCCGCAGTTTCGCACCGTTCAATAAACTTTTCTATCTCAGCGATGGAATAAGCTTTCTCAGTAGAAAGCATGGGCGAAGCGTGGCGCACTTTAAGCCGGTCGGACTTTTCCGGCTCAACCGCATGCAGAAATTTGTTGTCTGGATCAGTCGCGCGGAGTTCGTCCAGCATTTCATCATATACATGGTCGTCCATGATGGAGTTGCCAGCGCGGTATGCTTCGTTTGCTTCGGTCAGTTTGGTGACGAGTTCGGAGTTAGACATGTTTATATCCTCACTTCGTTGGTAGGGAGAGGGCCAGTCTTGCCGCGAGACTCAAGAGGGAGGGCGGCAGAAGGAACTTTGGCGGCTTCAAGGGTGGTGCGCTGTTCAGGTGTGCAGATACCCTTGTTGACAATTTGGTTTCCGCGTTTTGATCCAACGCCTAAAATGTCGGCAATCCAGTGATAGGATTTGTCGTTTTCCAGCAACCAGATCTTAAGGTTTTTGGATTGCGTTTCTGCTTTAGTTTGGTTAATCATTCTAGTGAACTCCATTTGTGTAGAAAATCTTGGTAGAGATTTCTAATAAATCAACTTCGTAAAAATAGTTTTAATAGAAATTGCTAGCAATAGTCAACAGAATTTTCTATTAAATAAAAGAAAAGTTTATTATGTGGTCAAAACAGCTTGAAATAATTGCAGAAATTGCAACAAAAAAACTTGCCGAAAACGGTCAGAAGTTTAGTTATGCCAAAGCTGAAGCTTTGATCGGTGTTAGCAAAAACAAATGGGTTGCGTGGAAGGGCGGTCAAAGACCTAGTGCTGAAGATTTGGCAAAAATTTCTAAGATTTTGAATATCTCCGCTCACTGGTTACTATTCGGAGAAGGATCTATTTCTAATGATCCGCGCGAATTAGAAGAAAATCCCGAGCTGACATGCTTTGCGGATACTATTCATGAGGTTCTTTTCGAGCGGTTGAGTACGACTCCAGAAAATTTTGCTGAGATTGGTGGTATTTCTGTGGATGAATTGACCGCTATTATGCAACGCAAGATTCAGCCTTCGGCAATGACGCTGCGAAACTGGTGTGTGCGGTATCGTGTTAACATGAACTATATAATTGCTCAGATGGGTTATCCGCTCCTTACAAGAGCGCAATACGAGCAAGACGGTCCGCTTATGTCTGTACGTAAGCGCGATAAAGAAGACGAATATCCGAGAGGTTGCGGTAATCCGCCTTTTGCAAGAGAGGCTGAGAATCTCGACAGTGATTTATATGATGGTGAACCATACGAGCACGATAGGCACAAGAAACCGCTGCCGGAAGTAACTGAAAATATGCTTTGTCCCGGGCAAGAATTGAAGCTCATAGGTATTGCTCAGTGCGGGCCGATGGGTTGGTCGCTCACAATGCCGTTGGCAGCTACGAGTTCGGTTCCGACATTTCATAAAGATATGATTGCAGCGCTCGCAATCGGTGACAGCATGGTTCCGGCGGGAATTAATCCGGGCAATATTGTTTATTGTGACCCCAGATTGGAGCCGTTGAAAAACGAGCCTATTTTCGTAATCCGGCGCGGGAGAGATGCGGATAAGGAAGGCGACGCTACAATCAAGCTTTTCGTAAAGCAGGATGACGAATGGCTGTACATGAAGGGATGGTTGCAGAAGAACGGAGAACCTCATCAGAGAGATTTTGAAATCAAGCAGCATCTTGATGAAGTTGAGGTAGTCGCTCCGGTCGTTATGATTCGAAGGCGAGTTTAATTTTTGAGGATTAACCCCTGATTTCGGTCAGGGGTATTTTTTGTGCCTGATAAGCTAGTTATAGAGTTTATTGAAATGTCGGTAGATAATTTAAAGGAGAATTTATATGACCAAAGATAAAAGTTCAAAACCGGAAGAAATTACGGCAACGGCAGATGCTCTTTATTCAATTGCTAATCAGTTGAATCGACTCGGTATTGGCAATGCTGGAACAGATGAAGGCGCAATAGAAGTCTTGGCAAAAAGTATTAAAGACGGTCTTGAATCAGTCGCTACGTCAATTGATGGACTTGCATCTGCTGTCGAAAGTTTAGCTGAAAAGGAATAACTCATGCGGAAAATATTATTACTCACCATATGCTTAATGGCTTTTGTTTTGAACGGGTGTGGTTCCTCTGATGTTCCTGGTACTTCTGAGGCTCTAAATTATAATTACCTGAAGACTGAATCTCATTCTGCTAACGATAAAACTTCGATGGTAAGGTACATACAAATTCAACCAGACCCATTAACCAAAGATGCAATTACACAAAAGGCATTAGCTCAGACTGTGATCAAAGCCGCGTTCACTCTTTATGAAGAAGAGCCAAGCGACATCACCCAGATTTATGCAGAGATTGATGAAAGTCAGATAGGCAGAGGTGAAGTGTTGGCAAAGGCTGTTTATATTCCTGGCAAAAAGGATGCTGGTGGTAGTGATGTTCCGATGTGGCAGGTTAATACCGTGGGGAAAGATATTCCTCGCGAAGTATGGGAGAAGTTGCCGCAGACTGGTTTAGTGGGTGGGATGGTTTTTAAGAAAACTTATGAGGTTGAGTAACAATGAGCGAAGAATGGAAATGTGTAATCGTCCATTGGGATGGTGACGATGAAACTATTAGGTATGATAATAACGGCGAATTTCGTATTACCAAAGTCAATGTCGTAAAGCGACTGCCAAAATTAGATATAGAGATTATCAGAAAAAATGGTTTTAAGGTTGAGATTCTAGACGATAGTAAGTGCAAATAATATTAACCTAGCCCGTTTGCTACTGTATTAGCGGGCTAGTTTCGTGAGTAAATATATGTGGGATTGGAATACTGTTTTAAGGATCATTGCTGAGATTTTCGCAATCGTTGGACTATTGATAGGAATATTCGTTTTTTGGGGTAAAAGAAAGATTGAAAGTTACTTCGCAAAGGAACTTAAAGATCACGAAGCAAAGCTTGCTAAAGAACTGCAAGATACCAAATACGAAATTGATACTCTTTTTGATAAAGTAAGCATGGTGCAAAAGAAGGAATTTGAAGTTCTGCCTATCGCTTGGGACAATCTATATGAAGCATACAGATGCATGGAGGTATACTTGTTTAGTGGTATTGAATTATATAATTTTACTGATTGGAATTCCTCCCAAGTTGAGAAGTTTCTCCGTGATAAGCAATGTAGCGAGAGTGCTATCGCAGAAATTTTAAAAAGTGGTAACAAAGGGGCGAAGTATGTATCTATGCAAGAAGAAATAAAAAAAGTTAACTTTCATAATTCGATTTATAAATTTAATGATTATATAAATCGAAATAAAATTTTTATGAAGGCCGATATACAAATAGCTTTTGTTGAAGCAATTAGTTTTTTTACAAAGGTGTTATCAACCCTTAAAAAAAGTGATAATTTCTCTGACACAGGTGATTCTATAACTGATCTTAATAATTTTAAAAATGAAGTTAAAGCGATCATGGATAAGATCGAATTTCTTGTTCAAAAGAAACTTCAATTTGAAAAAGCATTGTAGCTCACCCCTCAAAAAACTTCTCCCCAATTCCACCATAAAGCCAATGGAACCGGATTTTACAATCCAGACAGCATTGCACAAGCCATGTGTCAGGCATTTCGCGATTATTTGTCCGGACGTTTGATATTGCTGAGGACACTACGCCCAAACATACAGCTAAGTCTTTATCATTCTCTACTTGATAGGCTTCCGCCATTCTGGTGAGTATGTGTAGAGTTCTGCTGATTGCCGGGCGCGTCATGACAAAATATCTATTTCCGTAAAACATGTCCGCTAAATAAATAATATCAGCCTCAACCCGGCATATTCCATGCTTGCGCTGTGCATCAACGGTTATAGTTATCATTTCGCCGGGTGAAAGGATCGCTTTTTCAAAAGCCGCAAACATCAAGTTGTGATCCTTTTCCTGAATAGCTTCAAAAAGTGAAAAGCCGGGATTGCGTCCGTTGAAAATACAATCTTCATCTGCTGTGAACTTTAACGTTTTATAATTTTCATCAATAATCCAACGGCAATCCGTCGGCAATTTGCTTTTTCTGTCGAACAAAGCGTTTTCCAGCCGATGCAAAGTATCAACTGGATGAAAAAGCATTATTGCAAGATATTTATCTTCAATTTCAAGCGGATAAATTTGTCCAAAAATTGGATGAATCCCGTCTCCGAAATCTATCTCAACATCTATTGCAGTCAGTGACCGACTCGTTATTGCGCTTTGTATTTTTGCGAGCACAGAACCCGCTTCATTCCCGAAAACTTCATCCAATCGGCTGACCGGATATTGCAATACATCCTGCAACGGCGGGTTGCAGTGCAATATTACACCGTTAAAGTCTAATATTAAACCGTATTGACTGACCATATTCATAAAATCAATAATCTGGTTATTCAAATTCGTAAATCCTAGTTCACAAAATGTGATTTAGTTCACTTTTTGTTAACTGTTTTAAATTATTGACAAACTTTTATCAGAATAATAATTCTAATATAATGCGGGAGGTCGTTCAACGTTAAAGAATACAGGAGATTAACGTGGATAATAGTTCGAATATTAAGTTGATGATTGAAGAGGCTTGTGATCCTGCGGAGATTTTAGCAACTCTGGGGGACGGAATGACAACACTGACAAGTTTTATCGGAGGGGAAAATAAAAAGGAAACAGAATCACTAAAATTTATGATGAATTTAATGGCGAAAGGAGTGACGGAAGTCGCAGTGCGTATGAAAAATAGAGCAAGGCTGTAAAAAATAAATCCCCGGCACTCACACTGAGCACCGGGGATTTAAAAGGGTACGGGAGGTTAATCCGTTAACAGTTCAAACATTCTTCACCATTTTATAAGGTTTTCCAAATCCCCAACGGTACGAAGTCGGTAGCCACCAGACCCCGCCGATCCGCACTGCCGCAAACATTACAAGCCCCCAGCGGGGATAACCTGCTTCAGCAACTCCGTGCATAAGCTCTTTGTCAGCCGCAAGCCTCTGCGCGGCACTTCCGCCAGCATGGTATGCAATGTCGTGCCGGACGCATTCATCAGCCCACGGGACGCGCTTTCTTGTCAGTTTTTTATAGAGCCAGCTCATACCGCCGGAACAATCATCAGTTTCAAATTCTTTGATGCCGCGCCATTGGTTTTCACGATTGTATGCGTAGGCAAACCAACAGACAGCCAGTCCTAATAAAATTAATAGTTTCATAATTTACCCCTCGTTTAATTTGCAATTTGCTGGCTTCGGAAACCGCGCTTTAACAGCATCCACATGCGTTTCCCATGTTCCGTCTGATTGCATATTCATTTGCTTTTGCCACGGCCCATAAGCTGCTTCGCGGACTTCGCTCCAGCCGCCTTGTCTGTACCAATCGGTTTGCGTAATAAACTCAGGCCAGACATCAGGACAGTCCGTTAACAACTTATCAGAATAGTAATCCTCCAAATCATCATCGAATTTGCGTACAAGATTTTTTTCAGGCTTACTTACACGTTTGAGTGAAAGAACAGTTTCAGGCTCACTTGCAAGCATGATACTTAAATAATTATCAAACATTATGCGTCTCCTACTTTCTTTATCTCAACACCCATACAGCCGACTGGAACCTCGTTACCATTCAAGTCTAACTCATACGTTTTATACCCTTTAATATTAATAAGACCATCGTCGCCCCAGTTGCCGGCATCCGAATCCCAGACAAGCCCTTTGAACCAGCAAGCTAGGTGATCAGCTCCAGCTTTTTCAAACAAGCCGAATATGCACTTAAACCCTACTTTGCATGATCCACTACCCAAAGGATATACCTCATGTTTTACGGGATATCTCCACTGCCCAAGTGTGCCACCGGGAGTTAAGTTGTAACTTAAAACCTTAGCAGTAAACTCTAAATTAGGAGTTGATGTTGATGTATGTATGTTACCTGTTAAATCTCCGGCTAAAGCGTTACCAAACGATGCGTAATGATCATTAGAGTAAAAGACATCACTAAGTATTTTGACATTACTAGGATTATCGATCGGTCTAAACACCCTTGCTCTGGTTTTGTACACAGGATTTAAAGCGGTCGACAATGTCATTTCTTCAACTGACGTATACCCAAGAGCCGCATACGAAGCTAAAGAATCTACAGCGATATCATTGCCAACATTTGGCATTTCCCCACCACCAATGAGATCAAATCGAAATTGTCCCGGAACGCCCCCTTTTGAAAAAGGCTGCCACGTGCCATCTTTCTTCAATACGTTTATCACTGACGGAATCTGAGACATTTTTTTGCCAAGTCTGAACTGAATGTATGGAGATGTAATCGCAAGATCGCCAACGAATTGGCTAACCAATTCGTTGTTTTTTGTGCGGTAGCCCGTGTTTAAAGAACCGTTGCTGCCAGTTGGAATAATGGCTTCCAAATCTGCTACAGATATAGAGTTAGACACAACATTTGATACAAACTCGACGTCTGTTATTGTAAGCAAGTCTAAACCAATTGACGGGTGAACAGACTGCGCAGAATCATACCAAGTGCAAGACCAAATCAGGTAAATAAAACCTTGGTCAGCTGAAACTTCAAATGTTCCTGTGTGCTGTCCTGCTATATTATTCCCATCAAAATAACCGAGCTGGCCTAAAATATTATTCCTATCCCCATCCCTTATTTGCAATTGTGCCATCTGCCCATGTAACTCAGCAGCAGTGACATTAATATTCAAATTAAATCTTAACGTTGAATATCCGCCGGGATTTGCTGGAAGTGCAATCTTCGTGGAACACATCTGAAATACATTGCTTGTTGGACCATTACTAAAAAGAACAACTCTTGCGTTGTTATAAAATTCAGGTGTTGGCGTGGCGTCAAAATGCGGTGCGCCTGCAACGCTACCATCAAAATCTAAAGCCCATTTACCAAGCTCCGGTACATTTGAACTTGTTGGTGTTACCCACCCATCCGCAGTCAAAATATCTGGAACAGAAATCGAAGCTGGGGTCGTATTTGATTCTGCGGTGTTAGTTTTTCCGCCAATTAAATACTCAACAACATCCCGCACACCTGGCTGCTGTTCTGCGGGCTCTAAAGATTCCCGTGCAATAATAACAGGATATGTACTGCCAAGTGTAAATTCTGCTAAAACGTTACCATGATCAGGGTGCAACCGGAGGTCTTTAACTGTCCCATCTGTAGACATGATAGCGCCAGTAACTACATATGGACTCCCAGAGTCCCCAAATAATACACCTTTAATTTGTTCAGATAGTACAAAATAACTCCCATAAGTTATTCCGCTACCGTCCCCGTTCCCCGCAAGGCCTGTGCACACAGGCCCGTATCCTGTGTCAATAAATAGATCTGATATGTTCTCTATGGTAGATATAACCTCAGTTTTAAACGGCCCCTCAATGCCGTTAATCTGGCCTGATATAGCCTTAAGCACCTTATCATTAAAAATACTTTGAACATCACCGAGAACGCCCGTTATTTCACTAACGTCATGCCCGTGATTGACGTTGGCTTTATCGTTAAGAGTTGATTGTAAAGCAGCAACATCAGGGATTGAGTGAGTATGTTCTGCATCCGCAAAATCACCCATAGTTGCTGTGATTGTTGCAATTTGGGTGCGGATATCTGCATGTGCATCAACAGCTGCGTTGTGGTTGTCGATATCCTGCATGGTCGCACCGAAAAAGCGGTCATCAATTGAGATTGTCACATTGCTTGATGATCCAACCAACAGATGCAAACTGATAGGAATTTCAACGGGTGCGGAATCTTTATCAACGATGTACGAAGCTGTTTCGATAGGCGTGTAATCTGCCATATACAGAATTTCACCGAGCGTTGGGTGCATGGCAGTAACGCCGATTTCAGTGATAGCAAACCCTGTATCAAGATCACTATTGCTGAGAGTTCCAGTTACGACTGCGGCCTCTCCGCTTGTATCAAGTTTTGTTATTGATAAAGCCCGTTGCTGTCCCAGCAGATTCGCCGGAGGATCGCCAGCTTGCTGCTCGTTTGTCCATGCCCCGTTGCCGACTACAATTTTTTGCAAGGCAAGTTCAGCCCCCGCATGAGTACGCGCTAACAAGTCGCGCCCAGCAGGGGTTAAACGCATTTTTGTAAAACTGCTCATTATGCTATGACTCCTATAATTTGATTTCCGATACGCGCCAGACCTGCGGCGTATATCAGGCCGTCACCGTTGATATTCTGTGGTATGGGTAAAGTTGCCGAAACAGGCACAGCTAAACGGGCCAACCCGACAGCGTAAAGAGTTGTAGGGGAAGTCTGTACATTACAATAAATGTAACCTGTTACATTCAGACCGAGGCGACCAACGCCCGCGACATAAACCTTGCCTTCTACGTTGTGTGGAACTTCGATAGCTTCAAGGTGAGAGCGGACATTTTTAGCGGATTTTACAGCTAATAGAACAGGCTCAAAGTCTGTAATTGGTCTCGTCACTGCAACCTTGAATTTGTAGGGATCGCCGTTGTAATTAAACCATTCGATAACCTTGGCAGGTGCTCTAGTAGCAACCTCAATAGCTTTGCGTACTGCCCAAGGTGTGCCTTTCTTCTTATGCAATTTAATCGACGTTTTAACCGCTTCACGCTTTGTTTCTAGGGGCCAGTGTGGTTCCCAGTGGTCAACGTGAAATTGCCAAGCCAGTAATGAAAGGAGAGGCTCTTCAAATTCATCAATGCGAGAATAAATCAGCACTTGCGGAATAGCAGCGGTAACAGCTTTTAATTGTGAATCAAGAACCGTTGCTGAAGCTGCGATCCGTTCATCTTTTGTGATGGATGACGGAAGCAAATCCTGAAAATTAAAATCTAAAAGCTTAGTCATCCTCGAGGCCTCCGTATGTCACTAAAAGACCATCATGTGCGAGGATTGCAACTTGTCTGCCTGTGAGTGGCGTATGTACAGGTGATGTTATTTCAACTCGTTTTGCTCCAGCTTGGCGCATTTGATGTGCTAATTCTGTCGGATTGATATCGCGACCTAGTGCGGATCTTTGCCACAGCATGAAATCAGTTATGGCCTGATTTACTTTGTCCTGGATAGATGCGGCAAGTGTCGCATTAGATCTGCCGATAAACCATGAAAGTTCGATAGTGTATTCTACTGTTTCTGCCGCGAGAACTTCGGTGTTGTCTGTCAGAGGCCGCACATCTTCTGGCGAAACAACGGCCTCGACCGCATTCAATATTTCGGCATTCGGCAGTTCTCCATTCTTAAGCAAAACGATGATATCAACCTTGCCGGGAGTGGGTGAGAGCACTGCAATATCTGCTATGTCCGTATGTGCGGATTTAGCCCAATATTCATACTTGCCTGACGGTCCGGCAACGGATGCCTTTTCCGGTGAAAGCTGAACTCTTTCACGGTAACGGTCGTCGGCTTCAATTTCAGCGCCACCTAATGTGGTTGAAATATTATGTGCCTTTGTGACTCCGGCAACAGGGTCAACGAGTCGATTTATTTGGTCCGGTATAAATCCGTTTCCGATTGTTCCTTCAGTCTGGCAAGTCGCAATAGCATCTATAGATAATGATCCAGCAGGTATTTCCGCTAAGTCATCCGTTGCAAACATAAGCTGGTTGTCGGGCGTGATCCTCGTCCCGGCAGGAATCACGACAGCGGAAGTTTGCACTTCGCCAAGCTCGAAACGAACAGCTGTACTGGCGAAGTAGGCTTGTAGGCGTGGGGTGTCGGTCAGTGCTCCGAGGTGGTCAAGATGATCCCCTCTAGCGTAGGCAAGCAGGTTTTTCTTTCCCGTCAAATCAATAACCTGCCGTTGCACGGTTAGAATGTAGGCAAGAGATTCAAGATAAAGCCGGACCGGATCGCCAGCAGCCAAAGTTACTCCGGCAATTTTCTCATATCCGGTGATGACTTCTTGCTCGACATTTGATCCGTCAGTCTCGCAGAAAGATATATTCGGCAAGTTGTCTAGATTCATAGCGCACCGTCCTTAATCTTAATTCTTACAACGGGATAAAGCCGCCCCTGCATGGCATCTTTTTCTTTTGGCAAAAATTTAACGCGGGTAACGGATATGCGCGGCTCCTGCCTTTCAACTTCCTCGACAATCTCACCTGAGAACGCCGCCATTGCTTCGGGAATCGGCCTGTCCAGATATGTGATGGACAAACCGAAAGTGCGGTCGAGCGGAACTTCGCCTTTAATCGTGCTTAAAATCGTGCGCACGTTTTGCAAAATTTCAGCAATGCCTGTCGCGCCGATAACAATGGCGTTTGAAGTGCGGGTATCAACTACGGTTTCCATTAGTTGTATTCCTTGAGGCTGAGTTCGAGTTCGATGCAAAGCGGTTTACCGTCGGGGCCGTTGTGCTTGTGTCCTTCCGTGATATTTGTCACCACGAACTTTCCGTAGTTCCTGCCACCTAAAATAAGGTTGCGCGGTTCGCCTGATTCTTGCGCTGTCCAGAAGCCGATTGCTCTATCTTCTGGATCAGTGAGTCCCGCCATTAACAACACCGAGAAAGATATTTCTTCGAGTGATACGCCCGTAAATTGAAGCCGTGATTTTTTCTCAAGTACTGGGTGTTCTGCAAATTCGGCAGTGCGAGTGCGGGATAAATCTTTAAAAGTCATGACCTCTTTATCCGAGCAGGAAAAAACAATGGTTCCGAATGAGCCGACTTGCATTACACCGCCAGAGTTCCGTTGATAGGATCGTCAACGGTTAAAGTTTTTACATGTAGATGTCCGACGATGATTGAATCACCCGTAAGATGATAACTGCCTTCATGTTCAGTGTGCGCCCGTTTGTCCTCATGCCCGATTGCGCCCTCATTACCTTCGCAAGTTATGTCGCCTGTAATGTTAATGAGCGGGGAAGTCAGGTCGATGGATTGTCCGGCTTTTATTTCGGCCTTTTCCGTTGCTTCAGCTTGAATATTTTTAGCCGTAGCTTCCAAAGTCTCAGTGACCTCAATAGTCGCGTTATTGCCGACAGTGGCAGAAAGGTCATTCGTGATATCCAGCGAAGCATTCCGTCCAATTTCAGCTCCGACATCACGAACTACTTTTGCAGATAGATCGCGACCAATTGTGATAGCCGTATCTCGTCCGATATTCGCGGTCAGGTCTTGCCCGACAGTGAGTTTTGCATCGATATCAATTTCGAGATCAGCGCAACCGTTAACAACATGACCTGAAAGAAAGTGTTTTTTACGGTCGTACTGAAACCATGATCCATCTTTGAAAATGACATGCCGGACATCTGGATCAGAGAGAGGGACTGTGTCCGCGTCGGAGTAAAATGCGCTGACAACGAATCCCTGACGCTGGGCGAAGGGCAGGAACACACACAAAACATGTTCGTCCACGTCCGGCATCCAGTAACTTTTGTCGTGCAGAGTCTTGTGAGCAAGCACGGGTAGTTCGTAGGAAACAAGCTGTTTACCGGAAGCGTCTGCGTCAGGAAATTGAACTCGCACGGTCCCGCGTTCTGGGATCAGCGAAACGACTTTGCCTACACGCACCACTTGAGCCAGTGCAGATTCAAGGGAATCAAGTCTGTCCAGTATTTGTGATAATCCACTCATTTAAAATCCCAGCACTTGGTGTACGTTTGAATTCGTTGTGTATCCGCCAGAGCGGGTGAAAGCATGTGTTGCCTGGTCGATGAAATATTTGCCGGAAAAATTGCCGAATCCTGCGAGATAAATATTCATAGTTGCAGCAAGACGGGGATTGCCCATCATGGAAATGGAGCCGGTTGTTTCCATCTTATTTTTGGAACGCAGTCGAGATTTAGCAAGCCGCTGGGCTTGTGCGATAGATTCAACTTCTTTGTTGATCTGCAAAATTTCTCCGCTTGGCGGTGGATTCGGTGGGGTATAGGTAAAGCTCTTGAGCTGCTTATCTTTTGGGTCGTGATATTTAACCGTGCATGCTCGATAAATTTCGGTGATTTTAGAGCGGAGCTGTACTGAACCGATGTCAGATTCTCCGCGCGTAAACGTGTGGGCAATCGGGGCCGCTTCGTAGTCATTGCCGGAATAAATTATAAGCCGCTTGTCTGCGAGCTTGATGCTGTTGCCTTCGTCTTCGATCAATCGTTTAAGCAATTTCAGGTCGGACTCTTCGCGCTGGTCGATGCGGGTATATGTTGCATCGTTACCTTCAAATTGCAGAGTCAAACTATGTTCGGAGGCAATGTCACCGGCTATGGATGAAAGCGAAATGTTTTCCCAGGCGCGAGTTTTCTTTTCTTTGCGAATGGAGTTCATGACCAGCGCGGAAACTCCTTTCAGCATGACAGTATCGCCAGTTCCTGCAGACATTTCAATTTCATCAAGTTCAAACTTTCCGCAGGGCAGTATTATGGGCGGCGCTTGTGGTGCAAACCAGTTTTCGCAACGGATGGAAGCTTCAAGACTTGCGCCTTTGGACGGATACCAAGAATTTTTCCAGAGTGATTTGCGATCCTCAAGAGTGACAGACAAATCATCAGCTTGAGACCCAGCGTTGTCCGTGAATGAAAAATTAGTGACGTAGTCAGCAATGGAAGAGGAAATATTCACGCCGTTATAGGATAGAATGAGCTGTGCGCTACGAGGCTTAATCACGTTCATGATTTAGCCCTCCAAGGCGCAGTGGTCACGGTTACAGCGGTTTCTATTTCTGGCACGTTCAGGACTATTCCGCTTGAAAATATTATAGTTTCAGCATGATCAGGATTTACATTCATCAAATCAGAACACATGGTTTCACGGTCCCATAATTTACGGGCAATAATGTCCCAAGTATCGCCTTGGATTGTGGTGTAACTAAGCAAAACGAAGCCTCTCTTTTTTCTCGAACCACTGATCCATTATCTTGTGGATCCGTGGTTCGAGTCCTTCATTGGCCTGAGAGAGAGCCTTGCGCACGGTAGATTCGTCGCTGCCGCTGACGGTGATGTTCTGCTCTATTGTGAGGCTTATGGGGGAAGATGTTTGCGCCGTACTGGATACATGTGTGGCTGAGGATTGAACCGATGATGTTGATTTTGTGTCATCGACAAATATTTCACCACCCATGCGGGCCACAGGCGCGGAACTCTTTACCACGGTCTTGTTGGACGGGGCTGGTTCGTCAGAGCCGAACCAGCTGGACACACTTTTGAAAGCATCGATAACTAAACCGAAAGGGGAGTTTTCAAAAAGAGTTGTAATCGCATTCCAGACCCATTTAGCGCCGGATACAATTCCATCCCAAAGACCTGAGAAAAAATCTTTAACAGCACTCCAATTATTGATCAGCAGATAAGCTCCTCCAGCAAGTGCGGCAACTCCAGCTACAACTAGTCCAATAGGATTAGCTGTCATTGCCGCATTTAATAGCCATTGCGCTCCTGTCCAAACCTTGGTTCCGACAGCCACAATTTTCTGAGAGGCGGCAAAAGCGTAAGTGCGGACGGTGGCAAGTTTCTGCGAGTCGGATAACCATGTGACGGTATCTTTTAAAATGGAAATGCCGTCTGCTGCCATTGATCCAATATACTTAGTGCCCTTGATCGCCAGATTCAAAGCAAGGAAACCGAAAGCCGCTCCGCCAACTACAGCTGTTACTCCTGGGAAGTTTTCAGCCATCCAAGCAACTGGAGTAAGTAATCCCGTAAAAACACTAGTCACTGCAATTACGCCGGGGAGCAAAACGGTTCCGACAGTTGAACCGAGCATTACCAATTGGTTCTTAATCTTCTCAATTTTTACCATTCCAGACTTGAGATACTTTTGCGCTTGTTTATCAACAATACCTCTTGAACCTTCGGATACATCCTTTTGGACTGTCCGCAATTCTTTGAGCTTTTCGAGGAGTGGGGCAACGCCTTTTAACCCTTCATCGCCAAAAGTTTTTTGTAAAATTTGCGATCTTTCGTCCGTATCCATGTCGGCTGTTGCTTCTTGAATCTGTTCAAGTGTGGAGATGAGATCCAGTTGACCATTATCATCTCGCACAATATCAGTGCCGAATTCTTCCTGTGCTTTGCCAAGACTGCGGAGAACCGCATTGAGAGCTGTGCCTGCTTCCCCGCCAACTACACCCGCACTATTCAGCGTTCCGAGCATGGTTAATCCCTGCTCAATTCCCATGCCGTAAGTGTTCATGGAAGCCGCCGCTTTTTTCATAGATTCACCGAGCTGATCAAAATTAGTCAGCTGAAACTTAACCTGAGTCTTGGTGAACAAGTCACCGATGCGGTTCAGCTTTTCTTCATCAGTTCCCATCATCTTTTTGCCGAGGTTATTATATGCTGTGGCAAGGACTTCGCCGACTCCTTCGGCCTGACCGTTTGTAACTTTCGCAACCTTGGCCACAACAGAAGATCCGGCGCGGGCCATCTTTGCAGTCATCCCGGCAGAGTTCAGAGCGTATTGAATATCGAACGCTTCATTGTAAGCAACAAGGCCCGTCTTTGCTAACTGCTTTGCACTTCTCCGTGCCGCAATCATTGCATTCGCTTCATCATCAGTATTAATAGCTGTTGATAAGCGTATTTCAGATTGTTCTGCTTGGGCGGCAAGCAATACAGGGGCAAGCATTACTGCCCCCATTGCCGCAGTTTCGCCCACTTCGGTGCGGAGGTTTTGACGTTGACCAGCACGGGCAGAACGGGCTTTCATTGACTTAGCAAGGGCGCTTTGTTTTCGTGTCAGTTTTTCAACTTCGGAGGATGTGGAGCGGTAATCATTTTGCAACCCTCTGACAGATTGACCAACGGCTTTGATTGCCACAACTTGAGATTTATATTCGCGGCGAGCTGATAAGTGTCTTTTGCTAAGATTCTTTAGTTTCTTCTCTTCTTTTTCTATGAGCTGAGTATATACTTTTTTATTTGCGCCAGACCTTTGCATCGCCTGAGTGTAAGATTTCAGCCGAGTTTCACTTTCCTGATAAGCTCCGTAAAGTTGAACTACTCTTTTTTGTTGTTGAGCAAGAGCTTCACCAGCTTTAAATGGCTTTTTATCTTTTAGATCAGATATCGCCGATCCGAGTTTCCCGACTTTAGATTCAGCAGTGCCCAAAGCCGCAACAAGCCCGCCAACGGCCCCGCCTATTACAAACTTAGTTACAATGCTATTCATTTGATTTGCTCTCTAAAGTGCTGTATAATTCTGCCATGAATAGAATTAAAATCGTATTTTCATTCATATTCTTGGCGGCAGGATTATTGTTTATTCTGCTACTCGGTGCATCTGTTTTTCTTGTATCAAGCAAGGGAGCCGTTGATCTTGTCTTAGTTCCCAACTGGCAAACACTCGGTACGTTCCTTGTCGGTGCGGTGCTTTTGTTTGTTATCTGGCAAGAGCTAGGTAACGAGGTTAAGAATCTATTCCGATCCTCTATGAGGCTGTTCAGAAGGGGCTAATTACTCCTGAAGAATAGCCGCCCCTTTTCATCCTTCGGCAAAGCCTCAAGATTTTTTCTGAACTCTTCTAATGTCATGTTGCCTATTTCTTTTCGGCTCCATCCTGACCAGCTGGCGAGACAGAGGACTCCTCTTCGGAGGGATGCACTATCTTCTCGGAGCTGGTGGTCATTAAAAAAACGTATTTTTCCTGTAATTTAAGATAATCCACATGGTCCCATGTCAGAAGGTCTTCTACCGGGATTCCGCAGGTTAAAGAAAATAGACACGCTTCCATTTCAGCCCCGGTCTTAGTCGAGGCCATGACCTCAGCGTCAATCGAATCCTGCACTTTCTGGCGGCGCATAGTTACAAATTCAACTTCGTTGTCGCCGACTGTTACCGGGTAATCAAAATTAATTTTGACAGTTTCAAGTCTTGCCATCTTCTTAACCCTCCATTCCTATATTACTTCTGATTTTAGCCATGTAATCGACACCATCGACCACGTATTTATAGTTGAGCTTGTCGTACTCGATCGCGTCTTTGCCATCGATAACGAGCTTTACGTAAATGACTCCGAGCTCAATTTCGTTACCCTGCGGTTTGCCAACTTCCAGTTTACCGAGAGTAGATTTTTTAGGCAGGGTGCGCAGAACAATTCGTTCCGGTGTATGCGTGAATTTGCCTTCACTGCCTTTGTAGCCTTGCGTAGAAATGCGTAGATCCAGATGGTGACCTTCAGGGGCCAGAAGTTTGATGTAGTTGGAAGTCTTTTTGTTAAATGACAGTTTTACTGTCATGGGTTTAAAAAGTCCGACAACAGGCATTTCCAACTCACCGCCAAGACCTGCCCCTGTCAGGGTTTCGGTTATGGCTTCAAAGTCTGGCAGTTCAACTGTTGCCGTGCCAAGAGATGTTCCGGTTCCAAGGTAGACACTAAATCGCCCAGTCAATCCGATTGCTTTATTGCTTTCGTTCATAATAATTTTCCTTATTTGAACAGGGTTGAAATATATTTAGGATCATATTCCAGAATGTTGATGATTTCCCGAGCCGGAGAGGGCGGGGTCATGTACGTGTGGAACCTGACTATTCCGTCCATGAGATCAGTTGTCGGATTTTCTGATTCCAGAATCTCAATACGACCGCCGAGAATTATTTCGCGGGAAGCAAAAGAATTTAGCCGGATATTTTCACTGTCCATAATAGTGGTCAGCAAACGGCGGGTTAGGGGCCAATCTACTTTTGAAAAGTAGGTCAGAATAAAAGTGTTGGAATGCCAGTTGAAAAAGCGGCGTACAGGAATAAATGAATCTTTGGGATCGGTGTTTGAAGGATAGCAAGCTGTGCGGTTGCCCCAACATTTCCAGCCGCCATCCCAGTTCATCGCGGTTATGATGCCTTGACTGTTAAGATAGTTGGCTTCATCAAGTCCGAGGCGGAGTTCGTTTCCAGCAAGATCATTGCCTGTGATTTCCATGCGCTGGTTGGAAGGTGAGCGGAAAGGAATACCTTCCGCATCATGATCCACACGGGCAAGAAGCGCGGCAACGTGACTGCTCAAATGATAAATCTTGTCGCCTTTTTTGACCTTTGGAAAACAAACAATCATATGTTCGTCTGTGAGATTGCTTGTCTCTTTATAGCTCGGAGTATCAGTGTATTTTGTGACTGATTCGGGGATATCAATTATGGCCATTGCTTTAAAAATGCCGTTGATGAGGCTTGCTTTGCTACTCATGGAAATTGCAACCGCAGGTTCATCGGAAAAGCCCGGCGCTACAATCGAACCCGGTATAATGCGATACTTCGGAAAGACCTCATTTATAAGTTCGAGTCCGGTTTTTTCGAGCGTATCAGCATCAACTCCGCCGATAATATCGTCACCAGTAACAACTGTGGGGTCGGAGATTTCACCAGTTTTATGAACGGCAGGGTCGTAAACATTTACGAAGACTGCCGGACACATTCCGTAATCAACAAAATATGCTGTTGCGAATTCGCAGAGTGTGTATTTTTCCCAGTCCTCATCGTAGCCGAACGCTGCGACATATTCCGTCATGCTAAAACAGAGAACAGGTTCATTGACCGGAAGAGTTCCTTCCGTAGGTCCGGGAGCCGTTCCGAATACAACAGGTATTGCCGAGTCTACACGCCGAGGCGGGACTAGAGATGTCGGCACTTCAAATGGATAGATACCGTGTCCGTATGTCATTTAATCCTCCTGTAAAATTGGTTTGCTTGGAAAGGGGTAGAACCAGCTACACCTGACCGTGGAAACGTGGTGAGTGTGATGCCTTGCATCTGGATCAAGCAGAGGATTTCGGGCAATGACCGAACCTGTTCGCTTGTATTTATCTTCAAGAAATTCGTTATCTCGCAGTAATCTGCGAATTCTGCCGGAAACAATGTTCGACCAGCTTTCGCAAACCGTGCGGCCTTCACCTGAGTAAACGCAAATCAGAATATCCAGTGTTTCGATTGCGCCATCTTCGTCATCCTCTGAACTCACCCATCGGATAACTAGACAAGGATATATTTCATCATCCGTGTCTTTTGCGGGAATGGCATTCTGATATATTTTGAAGGGTACAAGTTCAGCCTTGCCAGCTTTCTCAAGCTTCAAATCCGCAAGATTCACTTCTAATAATCTTTTAAGGGACATCATTACGAGTTCAGTCATTATCTCAGCCCCGCTTGTCTAAGAATGTGAGTTGCTTCATGTTCGAGATTTTTTTCCATTAACTCTTGCACTTTAAATTGAAGCTCATGCTGGACGCTTGAATCTTCGAGCAGACGCAAGGGGGAAGGGCCGTAGAGTTTGGCAATAGGTAATCGGCTGTCACCGACTCGTTTCATGATTGCACCAGCCTTAAGCTGAAAACCGCCTTTGACCAGCTTACGACCTCCAGTCTTTTTAACTTTGACTGTTACGCCCGTGCGCTTAACTCGTGCCGTACCGCCGGATCTGGTTTTAGTTTCTGCTGTAATAGCCCGTGCCCGTGGGTTGAAATGCGAAAGAGATATGGAACTGTTTCCGCTGGCATGAAGCTCTGCATTGGGATTCCACTTAGAAGCTTGAACAACTGAAAAGCTCTTTTCCAAATCACGGGATAGAATAGAATATTCTGATAAAACTGATTTCTTAACCGCGACTTTTAAACTCTTGATGGACTTATTAGCGGCCCGCTGACACGCCAAATGCATGCCGCCGGGAACGAGTGCGAGAGTGTCCCGCATATTTGCAAGCTGCTTCATTGCATCAGATGTATCTATTTCAAGAACGCTCATGATTTTTCTCTGTAAATCTGAATGTTAAGCATAACGCCTTCGCCTTTAACTCTGGAAACGATCCACTTCTCATTATTAAACTTGTACTCTTTATGGAGCCGGGGCCTTTCAATATCGTCTGAAACAATAAGGACGCTTTTAATTTCTACGCTCACACCGGCTCTGGTTGAATCGAAGGTTTCACCGTCGCTTTGTCCTTCGCCTTCGTCCGTAACAACGGCACTGATAAATTTGCCATTCCAGTTAATGGATTCAGCAAATTCATTCTGATTCATAAAGACGTTCTGTGCGTCGAGTGTCATTTGCGTCTTGAAGTCCATTTTATTTTCCAGCTTGTGAGCGGTAGCAGTTGTTTTCGGCTTCAAGACCTTCGGTATAAGCCTGACTTTCGACAGCGTTGTGCATTGTGCGGCTTACGTTTTCCTTTGAGCCTATGTGTTGATCTTCAAGTAATGGTTGAAAGTTTGGCTTTTCTGGAGAAACACATTCAACATATTTTGCAACAACTTCGACCCGCCGGACTTCATCAATTTTACTGACTCGCTTCTGGTTGCATGCCGAGAGTATGGTTAATAAACTCAGCAGCATTACGACTGTCTTCATAGCTGATGACTCCGGTTGAATTGGTTATGGGATGATTCCGGGCCGAGTTAAAAAGCCGCACGGCCTTCGCGTGTTGGATGCGATATTTTTTAGCGGACTTCTGGACCGTACTGAGTTGCCCCTGAAGGCTGGCGATGACTCGTGTGGTCTGGTTGCCACTTTCTTTAAGCAAGGTAATTGCGGTTTCGCCTGTTCTTATTTCCAGCTTGAATCCGGCGATGTCCTCGTTCAGCTCCGCCTTATCTTTTTCAAGGATTGCAATGTCAGTTTTCAGCCATGATATTTTGAAACATAAGCCGCCGATTACAATTGTAAGAATCAGCACACCGACAACTATGGCGATGATTTTGCCTTTGCCGCTGCCTGTGAAGAATCCGAGAATTGTTGCTATGGGGATCATGACCACATTTCCCAGAGCCGCGCTCTGACTTCGTCCATGTCCAGATTAGGACAGGTTTTGTGGTCATCCATTTCGTAGTGTCCGTAAATTGCGTCTGGATCTAGTCCGTACAGCTTGAGCAATTCAGCCAGTTTCTGATAAAGAACTTCCATCTGCATATCTGTGAAAAAGTCTTTACCAATTAGGCAGAGTCCTACGGAACGGCTGTTGTAGCCTTTGCAATGTGCGCCAACCACTTCGAGTGAACGACCAGATTCAATGAATCCGTCAAGAGTCGGATCATAGTCGCCGTGGCTTGTGGGGTGGCCGTTCAGGATTACCCCGTGGTATCCGATCCCGCTCCAACCGTTCTGAAGATGCCATTGATTGATTACTTCCGCGTTGCCCCAAGTTGAATCCGAGCAGTGAACTATTATTATGTCTATTTGACGTGCCATAACGACTCCTGTCTTGAATTGGATCAAATTCGTCTCTGAAGGACTTGATCCTGTCTGTGAGTTGGCGCGGAATTACATGCACATCCATTTCAGCCAGATGAACAGCCACGCTTAAAAATTCATTTGAGGCCAGATACATAACCAAGAATTCGCGAACATAGGCACAAACAGAGGGCAGAGATTCATCTAGAGTTACATCGAGCATGTTCGCCATGATGATTGCGATTGAATAGACAACAAATTTACCAATACCGTGACGGAATTTGGTTATACGGAATGAACCATTCTGTAGAGAGCGGCCTACTCCTAAAGCGAAGTCGGACAAATACAGAACAACCAAAGCAAGCAATGCTGCATCGAAACCACCAAAAAGCCATGTGGCGGCTGAACAACAGCCCGCTAAGCAAGCCTTCATGGTTATGTGGTCGAAAAGCTGATTCATCATTGCATCCGGCTTTTGTTTGTGCCCGGACCGCTGAAAACGGGTAAGTGCGGTCCGGGCTGTTTGCGATGGAGAGTTAAGGCTTATTCAATAGTCTGTTAGCTGCTATGGAATCTCAAACTCTTCGCCAGCAGTGACAGTGACAAGTACTTGCGGGCGCATACATAGGAATATTGGGTTGGACTCGTAGTAGAGGTCGAGGCCTTTATCAAAATCCAAAACCTTTCTACGGGCGTAGATGGGAATTCCTTCGGTGTTTACTGTGTCCATAAACTCGCCTGGTCCCCAAGCTCCACCAAACGTTTCATAAGTTCCTTCTGGATAAGCAATGCCTTCACCGGGATTAATGAAACGACGTTGCACTCCTTTTGAGGTTGGAGCTTGCCCGCGGTAAACTTCAAATCGGACGTTGCCGAAAACAAAGGCTTTGAATGATGCTCCAACCAGTTTTGCTGCACCACTTTGCGCCAAATAGAACTTTTCAACATTTGGATGAGTGATCAGTAAGCGGAAAAATTCAGGTGACACGCGACAAACAACCTCAGTCATAGTGTCGCCCTGAAGGTACCTTTCAACATGGGCAACTATTTCTTCACACTTTCCATCAACGTCAGTTTTTGGGTTGTGAAGTTCAAAATCGATTACCTTTTTAGTAACTTCGAATTTGTCATAGAGATTGAAAAGAACTCGTGAACCATCGCCGTCAATGATTTCACCTTTTAAAGCTCCCCACATGAGATGTTCCCAAGTGAGTTCAAAACGGCGGCGGTTTTTTAGGGATTTCTTTTCCATTACATTGTGGGCGTGATCAAGTTCTGTTCCGCCAAAGGCTCTAATCCCGGAAAATTCACTCGGACGGATAGTATCTCTGAGCGGGATGTGCGGAATTTTGAAAGTAACCATGCTACGTTCTTCTTGAGTAGAAAGGTTAGCATCTCCATCTTCGGGCTTAGTTTCGAGCAACTGAAGCTGGTTATTCACCATTTCAATAGAAATAGTTTTTGTTGAAACTCCAACAGGATTAAATAGGCCGGACGGAAGCAACAACCCATAAGTTGGCTGGATAAAGTTGATCCCTGCTGTAAGTTCCATTGCTCCGAAAGCATTCTCGTCATCATAGGGGGTTGAAATTAAAACACCCATTAGACACCTTCCTTATTGAGTATTGATCTAGATGCGAAGATTGTCAGAGCATTTTCTATCTGGTCCGGTGTGAAGCCTTCAGGCCAGACAAGGTTCGAAGCGCGGATTAAAGCTCTTTCTTTTATAACGACACCGGGGAAATCATTGTTGGTTGCGTCGTATTCGTCGGCGGTGAATCCGTAGGGGATTTGAGTCCCGTCAGTTGCCGCAGGATCAAGCTGAAAAGCTTTTCCGTCACCGGGACCAATTTCAACAGTGAAGGAATCTCCGACGACAAAATCAGGATCACTGTCACTTATGGTGAAGTTGATATGTGGAGATACAAAAGGAGTTCCGACAAGTGCATCCGGCAAGCGAACTCCTTCTGGAGTGGTAACGATAAATCTACCACCTGCCGCTTCAGCTTCAACACAAGTCATTGTGTAGGGGCCGTACATTGCCAGCATATTAATTGAGATATCTGACATGTTGCCTAATCCGACATTTCCGGCTCCGGGTGTAGCTGCTTCAGGTACGGAAAAAAGTTTACGGCCCATCACAGTACCGACAGGATGTTTCTTGCTCTGACCAATGGTTACATTTTCGCGACCAAAGTCCCGGTCGTTTTCACGGATAACGATGTCGTGGATTGCTTTTTTTTGTTTATACATTAGCTAGACCGCCCTGATGTTTAGCTTTCATTCTTGCGGAAAAGGACTGTGCGGAAGGATTGCTCTTTTTTGACCCCGGAACTATTCCCGGCTGATCTGTCTTAAGCAATGCCGCTAACATCTCAGCCTGTTTGGAATCATCAACCTTTGCTTCCGGCTGTACGTTTACATCATAAGCAAGGCCGAGAGTTGTGATCTGTTCTGTGTTCAGTCCAGCTTCAAGGGCTGCTTTAAGTTTGCCGCCAGCGGTGTCTCCGAACATTGCGATAGCCGCGTCCGATGCAAGTTTAATTGTTTCTGTTTTGGCTCCCGCTAATTGGGAGGTAGCCTCAGCCGTTGCGTTGTCTTCAATTGCTTTGACAACATCGGGATAAGTTGCCCGCAGTTCATTCGCATCCATGCTAGCCTCCTTGAGGATATGCGAAGTTAATTGATCTCGAGTGCATACGCAGTCGATGAGGCCGATGGTTTTTGCTTCTTCACCAAGGAAGACGCGACCTTCGGCCCATTCATTTTTGTTTGAAATTTTAAGTTTTTTTCGATTGCAGGCGATTGAATTAATGAAAATTTCGCAGGTCTGGTCGAGATGAGATTGCAACGATGTTTTTGCTTTATCGCTGAGAGATTCGAGATGAATTCCTAAAGCTTTAAATTCACCAGCGCGGAAGATTGTCGGCTTGATTCCAGCATCATTATACAAGCCCGTGTAATCCATATGAACCATGATCACGCCGATGGAACCGAGATCCGCAGTTTTGCCAGCTGCGAAATACCTTGCGCCGGAGCCTACCCAATATGCCGCAGAAGTTGCTTGGCTGGATGAGTAAGCATAGACGGGCTTTTTTTTATCAGCGTCAGCAACCGCAGTAGCTAAGTCGTCACAGCCGGAGACAGTGCCGCCGGGTGAATCGATCTCAAGAAGAATTGAGCGAACTGAATAATCAGCAATAGCGGCTTTAATCTGCTCTTTGATCACAGTGTAAGAAGAGCAGTAAGGAGGCCAGTGGAAGTTCATGTTCAGTGAACCAGCAACCTTGATTATTGCGACATTTCCTTCGAGCTTGAAAGGGCGTTTCTTGCCGGAGAATGCGTTCGCTTCGGCATCGAGAGTTAGATCACTGTTTAAAAATGGTATCAGTGATGTTTCTTCCATCAACCAAAAATTTTCACGAAGTAGTGTTTTCATTATGCGGCTCCCGTTTTTGGGATTTCTTCTTCTTGTTCTTCCGGCTCATCCGGGTAGGTCTGCACATTGGCAGGGTCGAGTACAGGCAAGTTGAGTTTTTTCCGATAATTTTGTTCTACTGCTTCTTGCTCAAACTCTTCGCGCCAGTCTTTGCCCTGTTCGCCTAAAACTTCTTTGTATGTTTTCTGGCCAGTTGCGATTGCACGTTCATTTGCTTTTGCTTCTTTGTCTGGATCGATGTGTCCGCGCGGTGGCGGTGTCCAACGGCATGCTGTCCAGAGTCTCATTGCTTCGTAAAAGCCGGGTGCTCCGGCAGGAATTTTCCAGTAACCGCGCAAGTAGGCTTCTTCCAGAACCATGATGCGGATAGGTTGCAAAAAATGCCGAACCAGCCAACCGCGATACACTTCAAATTCACGCCAGCTTTCAAGCAGTGCGGCTCTTGCAGATGAATAATTTGTTTCCGAAAAATCTTTGATAACCTGATGATAAGGAAGCCCTGCAGCGGCGGCTAAGGTTCTGATTACGGTCTTGAAAAAGGGGTCAAAATTATTGCCCGGACGGTCCGAGGAAATCGGATTAACTGTTTCGCCGGGGTTGGTGTAAAGGATCTGTCCGGCATCAACATTCTGATACCAACGCGGATCCCAATCTTTCGACATTGGATCATCAAAACCTTCGGGAGGGATGGCTCGTTCAATAGCAATAGGGAAAGAGGCCGTGACGATTTGAGCAATCAGCTCGTAATCGAGAAAATCGTATTTATCGCGGAAAAGTTTAATGACCGGAGCAAGAATAGAAACTCCGCGCACCTGTTCAGGATCGACAGAGCGGAAGCAATGAAAAAAGCGGCGGCGGTGTCCGGCTTTGGCTTTGTAATATGTATATGATTCGGGGTCGTTTATTTCTGCCGGAGTGTGAATGTAGTAGCCATCAACCTCACCGTCTTCGTCAAAATTGATGCCGTCCCGTAGATAAGGAGACATCAATTCGTTCGGTGGTGTTTTTAATCTCAGCGGATGGATATCTTGCAGAGTAAAAGAAAAATTGCGCTGTTTACGAGTCCTAGCCGGTTCGTCGAGAAATCTGCACAAGTAGCAGAATTCCCCGAACGGAATCAAAGTAGAAACTGATAAAGCCTGAATGTCTGCAAAATGGAGTAGGCCTCCGATATGAGCTTCACTTGTCCAGAGTTCGAAAGCTTCTTCTTGCGCGGATTCTATTTCGAGAATTTGATCCGCTGTAAGGTTTAATTTTTTCGCAGCAAGAGACGATTGTGGACGGATGCCCGGTCCAGCTACGTTTGTTGTGAGAGTCGAGCGGATGGACGCGGCGTGTCCGTCATTGGAGACAATGTCTTCCGTGCGAGTCTGCATGCGCTCACGGTCGAGCCGTTCACTGCCGCGGTGAGCGCGTTGAGGATTCCAATTCGCCATCGTGCCGCCATGACTTGCCCCGACACGACGAACAGGACGAATGGCATTAGCACGAGCGCCAGCCTTAAGGCGTTTTATCTTGCGAAGGGCATTCATTAGAATACCCGCCCGATTCTGGCAGTGAAGATGCGAGGCTTGGAAGTACCTGCGCGGCGGCGTTGTTCTGCCGCGATATCGCCGAGCATTTCTTTTAATTTGGGAATTTCAGCGCGTTCAAAAGACTGACCAGCAACGGTGTAGCTTTTGTTCATAGCGCAAGCGAGAAGACCTTTCTTGCATTCAGAGGAAAGGTCTTCAAGTTCAGCATCAGAGAAGGGTTCTAAGTAGTTGCCAGACATGAATGCACGTTAAATCATGGGGGGATTTAACGCACGGACAGGTGCGGACTGATTCAGACACGCACGGACACTAATTTTTTAACATACTGATATTATTTACTTAAAAAAATAAAAAATAAAGATTGATTAATAAGTTTTATTAAGAGTCTGTAATAGTTGATGTTTTGTTTTAGTTTCTTGTCCTGCGAGTCTGTCTTCCGAATGGTTCGGTTAGTCCGACACGGTATTTGATGCACCCACTTTTAAATTTATCAAACCGCTCGGTCATCAGTTCTCCCCATTTTTTGATACTAGGCGGGGCTACTTTATTCTTTTTACAAAAAAGCTTGAAGTCGTGATACAGCTTAGTTGCCCGCTCGCCTTTTTGCAGGGCTGGTGCAAGCCGTTTGACTGCCCATTGCTGGAACATATGCTCGTCAAGGATAAGCCCGTCCGAGTTAGGACAATAGCGTACAGGCGGCAAGCCTTCCAGCTCGTGCGCTACGGACGGCTTAGCGGCAAGCATGGAACAATATTTGACGTACAGAGCATCAAAATCGTCAAGATTCCCACCTGCGTGTTTCACCATCTGCATGGCGGCATTCATTGCCGTGGTGCGTAGGGCCGGTTTTAAGAACAGGGCCGCATCTGGCAAATTTAAATTAGGTTCAGCGAAAAGAGGCTTGCATTCGTATGTTCCTGTTTTACGCAAAGTGGGTAACACTTCGGACGTTACCCACTTGCGGAATTTCTTTGCTTCGGGTTTGCGGGAGCGGAAGATTAACGAATATAGGCCGGATTCGGAAACAACAGTAATATTTTGTTCGCCTCCAAGGGTGTAAGCATTGCTTACCCCCTTTTCATCTTCGTCAAGTCCTTGGATAGCCATTCGGTGGTTTGAATGTTCCAAAACATCGCAAACATCTTTAGCCAAAAACCAAGGTTGAGTATCACGCATAATTACCCGCACAAGATTATCGCCAAAATCGAAGGGAATAATATTATTCTGCATGGCACAACTCTTTTCTAAGCAAGGCAACCGTGTTTGATATTTTCCTGTCCATAGTCTTGCAAAGTTCATCCATGAGGATAGCCATTGAAGCGTGTTCTTCTCTATCTGCAACATCAGCCAGAGAGCTGAAAAGCGAAGAGCATAAAAACAAGTTTCTTTCTACTGTGTGAAGCAATTCTTCTTTATCTGGATTTTTCGGGCGGTTTTTATCTGAGATCAAACAGGAAAAATTAAGATTAAGTTCTGTTGCTTTTTCGTATATAAGGCCAAGAAGAACATCGTTCTTTTCTGTCTTGGTGCTGTCGAATCGATTGGACATGGAAGCCAGATCTTTAAGCTGGTTCAATGCGGAGTCCAGATCAGACTTGCGGAGAGTGATGGTTTCATAACTCATGACTGACCACCTCCGAGAAACTTGATTCGTATTTCACCGTTGCCACGAATCACCATCACAGAAGGGTTATTGTGCGTGTCGGTAAGATAACTGATAAATTTAGTCATTTCACCCCATGCGTGACTGGCTGGCATTGTTCTGCCTGAAAAACCTTTAGCCAGTTGGCAAGTCGCTTTTGGGGATTTTGAAGGGAATGGTATAACATTACTCATGGTCAGAACCTCCGCGCAGGAGTTCCATAACCTTGGAATCAAGGCCATTCACAATGGAGTTGACTCGTTCGGTGATATCTTTATCCCCGGTGATTTTTGCAAGCAATTCAAAGGGGCGGGTAAGCCTAGCAATCTGTTTGAGTATGTCAGCTTTTGAAACCACGGTAATACCGTTTTCAGAAAAGCTTTCTACCTCGCATATAAAACTGTTGTGTAAAGTGTCCGCTGAGTCGCAGAGCATTTCGGAAAGTTCGTAAACGGGAGTGTAGTCGGGTAAATCCGGGAGGCAGTCCAGATATTCAGTAATCTCTGACAGCTTAATAAGAGCGTGATTCTGGATAGTTTCATCAAGAAGGGTAACGGGAAGGGAAATTGGGTTGGTACTCATGCGAGTAGCTCCTTGTGTAAAGTGTTTGAATACTTTTGGGTAATTGCCGGGAGCTTCAAACAACGCCACAAGGTGCGCCCTGTAAATTTTCCCCCGAAGGGTATTGTATAATTTACAGACTCCCGACAAAATATAAGAGCAGAATTACTATGCCCGAAAAAGGATGCGACAAAAATTGGGCATAAAAAAGCCACTGCTGACGGGAGCGGATATCCGCCTTGTGTTGTAGAGTGTTTGAAGCTCTGGCGTTAGGTTGGAGAAAATTAGACTTGTTGTCAAGTAGAAAAATAAAAAAAAGCCGGGAGTGAAACACCCCTTCCCGTCAGTTAGGGGTCTAGCTATTTTGGGCCGAAGCCTTGGACATTTCACACCTCCCGGCTACTTTTGAATGCATAAATATAAGGATACGGTCAATGTGGAAAAATATAAAAAATAAGTTGAAGGAATTATTTTCTAGTTCTGTCGGCAAAGATAGGGAGAGCTCTGGCGTTTCTTTTAGTTCCAAAATGCATAAAGTTGAAAGTTTTACGACTCCGGGAGTGCATTACAATGTAGATTTAGAAAATATGAGTTGTGATTGTATAGATTGGGTTACTCGAAGAAGTGGATACTCAATTAATGACCCATTGAGAGTGTGCAAGCATTTATCCTTTTGCACCGGGCTTCCTAAACATTCAGCCCCTAATAGATATTCAAAGCCACGGGCTGCTAAAATGGAAGAGCAATCACCCCACCACGGAAACAGAAAAATGTATATGCTTGATAAGGGGGCGTGGTACACTAAAAACAGCAGATTCAAAGAATTAAACGTTGAAACTCGTCAGGGTTCATATACATATTGTTTAACCCATAACTCTTGGAAGGGCGGCAATGTCCCCAAAAATGAGTTAAAAATAATCAGAGAGATTTTCAGCCTACCTGAAGACTTGCCAACTGGTGCCGTCCAGACTGTAGAACAAAAATTTTTAAATACTAGTGAGATTGAAGTCTGCGGGAAAGTAGAAGGTGAAAAGATTGTAGCGATAATTAATTATAACAAAAGTTCACTGTGGCATCAGATCAAATTTAATAGAAAACAAATGTTTTGCTACACCAAGACTGAATCTCTACATACCTCCCAAAATTATTCATTACAATCTTCCAGAGTTCATAATTTCTTGCACTTAGAAAAAGCCATTACTAATTGGGTTATAGCAGAAAAGGTAAAAGCTAGAGAGATTGTTTACCCTGCAGAACATGCTCCAAAGAAGCCAGCCATGGAACGAAAACCAATACTTTCAGAGGAAGACCTAAAGACACGCCAGAGAGAGCGCAAACGTGCAATGCGATCTAAACCAGTTACTCCAGAGGCTCTGGATAGCTTCAAAGAACTGAAATCCGTAATAGATCCCATGCTAAAAGAAGGATCAAAGCTAGTCCCACTCGACCGGAAAAAATACTATGTTGCTGGTTTTAATTCCGGTGGCTGGCTTTGTCACTGGCATTACAAGACTAAGAATAAGTATATTGAAATATATGGGCAGGAAAAAATTGTTGTTGACTCATTCAATGGAGTTGAAAAACGGTTTAAGAAAGAGTTTTTGAGAGCTCTCGAAGGTAAAGGATTAAATGAAAGCTCGGATATATTTTGAAGTGAACTACAAAAGGCATGTTAATTTTTTTTATTCGTAAAAATATACCACATTACTGTGAATAAGAAACTTACCAGTGTAACCAAAATACCCGAGGTTAAATTTTTATTGAAATTCAACTCTGAATTTATACTCGCTGAGTATTTAAAAAAAGTTTGGTTTAAATTTTCTTTGAGTTCTTTGATTTCTTTTTGATTCTGGATTGTTAAATCTGTCAGTCTTGCGATTGATATAATTTGATCTGGATTTAAGGGAGAAATGCATTCTCGCAAAGCAAGGGTTTGATTACTAGTTTGGTTTATTCTGTTTTCAAGGTTTGCAATTTTATTAGCCCAAAAGAACTTGTCTTTTTCGGTACTGTTAAAATAAGTTAAGGTTTCTCTTAAATTTGGAAATGCAGAATTTGCTGATGGCAATTGTTGTATTCTTGAGTTTAAATCATCAGCGAAATGGATATTATTATAAGACTCCTTTAATGTCATATAGATTGTCACAGTACCAGCTAAGATTGATATTGTAATTAGGGCTAGCGTTATTATCTCTTTAAATCTAATTTTAATCATAAATATTTTCTTTTGTTGGTAAGATTATTTACTGAATTGTTTAGTGTTATTTACCATTTAAATCAACTCTATATTTCTCTTTATATGCTTCAATATCAGAAGCAGGAATCCGAATAGATGGCCCGACTTTAAAAGCATTTGGAAACTCACCCTTTGATACTAAGTCCCAGAATTTACTTTTGCCACATATTAGGATTTTTTGAACATCCAACCTGTTGAAATTGCGCTCAATACTCATTACCACCCCCCTCGACCACGCCCACCAAAAGCCCCACCCCTCGGAGTCCCTGATGAATTAATCGGAGGCGGTCCGCTGTTAGCTTTCTTCGGTTTACTAAGATGTTCAGCAAGACTTTCCAGTGTTGGTTTCCACTGAAAATGAGTCATAGCTATATGTGTACAAAGTGTATCGAGATAGTGGTTGTCCTTGCGAATGGCCTTCCATACCTCCTTTTTCTTTTTAGAATCCCACTGCAACCGTTCTGATAGAATCTGTCTGATATATAATTCATCAGTATCGGCATGAAACCATATTGGTTCTTCTTCACAACCTTCGGTTAATCTCCAAAATACTTCGGACTTGAATGCATCGGCATTGAGCAAGTAAAGTCGCAATCCGTTTTTCAATTTCTTACCTCCCGGCAATTGTTCAAGCAGTGACCATTTAACATTGACCCCTGGTGTATGATGACTCATGCCCTTGGTTCCGAAGATCAGTCCGGGCTTTTGTTTGAGTAACCATCTGTAAACCTGCATTGTTCTGGATTCCTCAAGAGGACTATTGCGTGTGCCACCTGTATCGATAGCAGCGCGCCAAAAAGATAGCCGGTCTTGTGATCCTTCTTTGCGATATGAGGTCTTGTAAAGGAGCTGCTCGACTTCCTCAAAAGAACCTATTTTGCCGTAATCAAATATCCACTCTTGGCGTGGCTCTACCGCATGAGCGCAAGCCGAATACCAGAAATGGTCTTTCTGGGTATCAATTGCGAGAGTTATAGCCGCCGCTTCTTTGGGCACTGTTTGTGATTGCAAATCAAGCCTGATGAACTTTTTAAGCATATCTTCATCTGCTAGAATTACGGTCGATTCATACGGGATTGCTCGGTGCGAATTATCGAACCACAGCATACCTTCCTGTCCTTCACGTCGCTTTTTAAAATAATCAGCCATTACTTTTGAAAGTGACATGGATTTGCACATCCAAGACGGCAAATGGAAACCAACAATGGTTGGATTCTTCACTTTAGAATCAGTTGCCCAGAACCCCGCATCAAGAGCCTTGTCGCGGGTGTAATCCGACCATTCATACCCACAGTGAGGACAGACATATCTAGCTAGTTTCTTTTCTTCGATTAGAGCCGGATCGCGAACTTCATCTGGGACCTTGATGTTCTCGAATTCCATAACTTGCGGAGTTCTACAGACAACAGAAGGGCAGACTGCGTGATATTCATATATGGCTTGTGACTCGGCCTGCATGTCCTTCCATATTGTCGAATCTTCTTCGGTTTTACGCGGCTTGGTAAAGCGAAAAATTTTGTGTGTGCGCTTGTAGCCCCATGTTCTTTCTTCTGCCGTAGCAACCGAATTTTTGTTGGCGTTGGCATCTTCTTCGTCAATCAGCATCGTTTCGGCTGAGAAGGAAGACATACGCATTTCAGATCCACACCAAATGCCGAGAATCATGGAACCGTCTTTTAATTGGATTTGAGATTTCTGTTCAGCGTATCGACTTGGAGAAATAAGAGAACGTAGAAAGGGACTGCCGTTCAGATGATAAGTTAACCTTTCAGTAAAAACTCGCTCAATAGCGCCTTCATCCGGCATCGCAATTCCGAGCGGTCCGGGCCGCCGAGAAATACGGGCAAGAGCACACGCGTATGCGATGGTTGTTTTCTTGCTTCCCTGCGATGGCCCGACAAAAAATACTTTACGAACTTCAGGACGATCCCACATGTCCATCATAAACTTTGCATGCGGAACTTCTTTCGGGTCCCAGAGGCTACCTTTTTGTGGACCGGCTGCAAGTTTGAAATTTTTGCAAGCCCATTCATAAGTCGGTGTCTGGGGCCGCATTGCAAATACAGCTTTTTCACCAGGGAAAAAATTTATGATGGGGGCTGTGGTCATGACTAGCACATGCTCCATTTGCGAGTTAAATCAAACGATGCATGAATTTCCATCAGACTTGCTCCTGAATCAATGAGAGAAATCAGTTCCATTGTGACTTCAATTTCCTTCTCTTTTCTTTCTTCTATCCATTCGCGCATCAAGTTAGACATTTCTTCAGTCTGCCAAGTCCCGTCCGAAAAAGGGTGTAAAAGGGCGTTTATATCCGCAGTGAACAACTCGATAAATCCTGACTGCCGTTCCATTATTTTAACCGCTAATTCAGGTGCTTTAGATTTATCAATACCAAGATCATCAAGCATTTTAGCAGCAACTTCTTCGTCGGCTCCGAAAATTCCAGCAATAGGATCAGCCATTTTTTCAGCCCAATTCTCAAGAGCATATCGAAAAATTTGCGCCCGTTTAGAAAATTCGAAATTTACAGCATCAGCTGGGAAAAGGGCTTTAATTTCTTTGCCTAATTTCCTTTCAAGAATTTCATTTTGTAGCCTAGTTTTACGGGCAGATTCACTGGCATCAATGGCTTTGGATTCAAGCGTTTTAGCCGAAGCCGCTTGCTCACGAGCCGAAGGCGTTTTGTTCGACAGTCCTTTTGCCAGTACATATTTTCGGACGATGCTATCGGAGATCAGCCCGTTTTCTCCTTTCGGAAGCATGGATTTATCTGCATAAACTTGAGATTGGGAAATTTTGTAGCCTTGTTCTTTAAGATGTTTATGAACTTCTGAAAGGTTTTTAAATCCTGTAGGAGTCTCTTTGCCTTCCTCTGGAAAATACTTGAGCCACATTTGTTCAATGGCTTGCTCAAAACCGCGCTTTGCCGCATCCCAATTCTTTTTGTTTTTTACTGTTGATGCCACGCTATAAGATTTTAAATTATCGACTACAGCGTTATTCAGAACGACAAGTTCAGTTTTGTCGTTCTGAGAAACTACTTCGATAAGTTTATTGAATTTTTCCTGCATATTGGACCTGCTCAAAAGTTCTACCGTCAAATTCAAGGATTGCCGTCTGACCTGTGAATTCCTGCCAGCGGCGTACAATTACATCAGCAAAGCGCGGATCAAGTTCCATTGTGTGGCATTTACGTTTCGTCCGCTCACAAGCGATGAGCGTTGAACCGGAGCCTCCGAAAGAATCCAGAACGATGTCGTTTTTTAGTGAGCTGTTTTTTAGAAATCTTTCAACCAGAGCTACAGGTTTCATCGTGGGGTGAGCGTCACTGCGCTGTGGTTTCTTTTCATGAACAACCGAGGGAATCAGTTCTTCCACTTGCAGGTCTTTGCCGGAAATAAGGAGCAACCTGTTTTGCATCGTCAGTTGCACGGAATCTCCTTCGATTTGCATATGCTCATCATTTTGAAATTGCTGAACGGAAGTCTTTTTTCTCCCTCCATACCAGCAATGCCTTGCGCCCGGTTTCCAGCCATATAGGATCGGCTCATGTTGCGGTTGAAAATCACTGCGACCCAGAACAAAGGCGTTCTTTGCCCAGATGACGCAACTTGCTGTCTTGAATCCTGCGTCTTGAAAAGCAGAGCGGAAATTTATCGATTCACTTTCACCGTGGGCAACGTAGATAGGGCCGCCTTTTTTGAGAGCCAGAAACATGGCCGTGAATGCGTCATAAAGAAATTGGTAGAATTGACCGTTCGACATGTTGTCGTTTTTGATTTTTCCGGCCTTGCCCTCATAATTCACGTTGTACGGTGGATCGGTGAAAACCATATCAGCGGAGTTATTGTTCATGAGCCTTGAAATATCCGCGCCGCTGGTGGAATCTCCGCAGAGCAGACGATGTTCTCCGAGAATCCAAAGGTCGCCGTGTTTGCTTACATATTCTGATTCAATATCCGGCACTGAGTCCGGATCTTCGTTGCCGGAAAATTCAGGGCCGAATTGCTCGAGTAAATCTTCAACATCGGAAAGAGCAAATCCTGTTAATTGCAAATCAAAATCGTAAGTGCGCAATTCCGAGAGTTCTAGGGCAAGAGATTCATCATCCCATTTAGACCAGGCAGACGAACTGTTAGCCATGAGCCGGAAAGCTTTGATCTGTTGCGGAGTCATGCCGTCCGCAAGGACAACTGGAATTTCTATTATTTCAAGCTGAAGCGCGGCAAGCAGCCGGAGTTCTCCGTCAACAATAGTTCCATCACTTTGAGCAAGAACGGGGATGCGGAACCCGAATTCCCGAATTGATTCAATCATCTTATTCACGCTCGTTTTGTGTTTTTTGAGGTTCCGGTCATATGACCGGAACCGTTCAAGGGGCCAGTGCTCTAAACAGAGTTTTGTCATTCGAAGGTTCCCGTGCTATTCCCCTCGAAGCTTAGTGAGAGGGTTGGGAGTTCCTGATCGAATGTTGCGTCATTCGGTCGCCGTGTGGATGTACAAGATCTATTCGGCAACCCTCACCTAGTTTTTATCCCGTTCGAGGCTTTCCATATCGATAAGCCACTTCCATAGGATTTTTTTCTATTTCATCTACTGCCTCAATCATGAGAGAAGTCAAACAGGTTACTAGCTGATTATCTGCCGGAGCCGGAGCATAAGCCGCGTCACCTTTTTTCGTTGAATAAAATTTCAAGTACATTGTCGGATTCCCATCAAGAAACGCGAATAGTGATCCGAGCGGAGTTGCTTCTTTTTTAGGTTGTGCTTCTGGGGCTACTACGGGTGCTTTTTTTGCGGGAGAGGTTTCGTTCGCATTGGTAACTGGACGCGGATTTTGTCTCTTAAGTTTCTCTCTTTCCCGCACTTTGAAAACTGGCGGGAGTCCAGCAAGCGCCCATTCTTTGAGCTCAACCCCTTTTTGAAATGCGTCACCGGGATCTTTACCTGCCGGAACGGGCCAACGAACAGCCCTATCAAAATTTGTTGTCCACCATTTCGAAGCTTTAGTTCCCGGACGAGTTCCGTCAGCTTTAGCTTTATCAAAATCCAAAGCCACCAAGAGAGATTTTGCCGCCTGCAAAATAGGGAGCGCCGTCGAATCCGGCTTGCCCGCATCGTTCATAACGCTGACCGCGCCCATTAAACCCTTGCATTCCTGATCCACCAGCATGGCATCAAGCTCCGCTTCGATAATTGCAAACGCTTCAGCCGATGGAGAAAGAACCATCGTCGCCATACACGATCCAGGAACAACAACATATTTGAGATCTTTTTCAGTCTTCAAATCATAGTGAGGGCGGCGAATCCTTATCCGTAAAACTTCCCCGTCTTTTGAAAGAAGAGGGATGACTATTCCGCGCGGTAGCCAGAGAGCCTTAATTCGACCATCGGGCCATCTTGCTTCTGGCAATCCCCAGCCGACACGGGCGCGATACATTGCATTCTTGCCATTCTCACCGGGAAGCCATCCGAGTTTATGAGATATAATGGTCTCTTTTTTTATCCCGCGTCCGGCTAGATATTTGAGCTGCTCTTGATTCGCTAAGAGTTGAACGTGTGCATATTCGACAAGTTTTTGTGCTTTCTCCATCCACAATACGGGAGGGATATCCCAAGTCTTACCTTCAGGTTGTGCCTGTTGATATTTTTTCCTCGGAGCAGGGGAGCGATACTTGCGCGGTAACGCTGAACCGTTCCCCTCTACCCCCGCAGAAGCAAAGGCCGCCGGGTAGTCCATCCCCTCAACATCGACAAACCATTGCACTATATCGCCAGATATTCCGCATTGGCGGCAGTTGTATGAGCCGGGGATACCGTGTTTTTCGTTCGGCTGGTCAGGCCAGCAGCGGAAACGGTCAGTGCCGTAGCAATTTGGACAAGGAGAATGATACTCTCCGCCATGTTTCGGACCCGCCAGAGTAGGATTAAGTCCCCGATCTTTTAGGCAATCAAGCAGATTCATTTATAACCTCCCAGTTTGGGACGGACGATAAAAGTCCTATATCCTTATATTCTTTATTCTTTTTAACTTATAAAAAGTATCTAGGGAGTATAAGAGGTTTATAATCCAAACTCCTTTCACTGGACGCACTTGTTTTATACAAGAGCAAAGTTCGCTCGATAATTGTCCTATCGTCCCTAGATTTGTTTAACTGTCTAATATTAAAGAGTATCTTCTTCCAATGTATAAGGAGGCTGTTTACTTTCATCTTTTTTGGGAGACGGATTGATGCCTATGCCCATATAATAAATGTTTCCGCTCTTTTTGTCGGGGAAACGAGTTTTCAATTGTTTACCTATCCATTTAGGACTTGGAACTTTATTTCCTAGAACTTCGCAGTACCAAGCTTCAAAAACTTCTCGAATATCTTTGAAAGATGTTTTCATTTCTTCAATAGAAAAATTGAGAACTAAATCTTTAGGAATGCCGGGGAATTTAGGTTCTAAATCACGACTGATAACACAACGAGCTTCGACAAAGTCGCCGATCATATCCTCATTCCTCTGGTATTCTGCCGTGTCTTCGAGCACACAGGCCGGAGGCCGCAACCCCCCTTCCAGATATGAGATCGCACCCTCCACCATCCATAAAAGAATGCCGGAAGATCCCGCTCTCAGTTTATCTTTCAAGTGTTTATCAGCGAGCTTTTCGTCCGGACCTTTAGGGTCAGATACAAAAGAAAAGGGATGCGAGATCAGATATGCTCGTTTCCAGAACGCATAGTCATTACCTGCACTCGGCTTATTATTCGTGAGCAGAAATAGTGTGTGAGTCGGGTCGAATTCTGTCGCGTGTTTATCGTGTGGCCAGCGCCCGACTAATCGACCGCCACCAGTAAGAAGTTTTACTCTACCAACATCGAGCCGAGCGCCTTCGTTGGTTTCAGATCCAACCGCCAGACGGAGTCCTTTTAGAGCCATGATATCTGGAGAAGGTCCGGAGGAATTTTTTACGCGGCCTTGGTCAAGCAGCATTTCTGGTTGAATAACTCCAGCAAGGTTTCCAAGAACATGACTGATAGCTTCAAAGATTGTATCTTTACCGTTTCGGCCCTGACCAAAAAATACAGTGATGATATGTTCACGGCTCCAGCCGAAGAGAGCTGCTCCGAACAGCCGTTGGAGAAAAGCAATTTTGTCATCGTCTTCATAAATTTCGAAAAGCATATTATCCCAAAATTCATAAGAGGCATTCGGATCGTATTTGACAGGAGATGAGCGCAGTAAAAAATCTTCCGGTTTACCATCTCGAAGAGCACCTGTTTCCAGATCCACAACTCCATTTTTTACAGCAACCAAAGTAGGGCGGTTGTCCATCTGGTGTCCGAACACATCAATCGGATTTTTATTCGTAGTCGCCATTTCCATACATTCTTTACGACCAGCGAGAGATCGCAATCGTTTTGCGCGACCGGCTATGAATTTTGATCGAGCCTCAAGTGACTTTTTCTTTTTAGGAGAATCTTCAAGCTTGCTTATTTCGTTATCAATAGAGGCTTTTTCTTCGAGATATAAAACCGCGATATCTTCGCAGCTAGTTTTCGTGTGCTTTTCGCCAACATCTAAAGCCCATGAATGCCCGGTCCAATGATACCATTCTTGAGTCGAATGATTGTAGAGCCGTTTTCCGCGAAAAACTTCTGCGAATAAAACTCCATCTCCGTAACCAACAGCATCAAGGCAATCTTGGACAAACTGCGGATCAGGTCCGCCGCCGTCACCATTGCCGCCGTCAGAGCCTTCATCTTCCACGCGCTGTTTTACGAGTTCTAGAACTTTACTCATTGCAACCTCCAAGCAAGTAAGTTCTCGGAATTAAAGCAGTAACACCGAAGCAAGATTTCGTATCATGATGTGTGTAGGTGAAAATGAATTTCCATTTTTCCAGCCGAAATAGAAAATTTTGCGCACGAAAGTATCGCGCTCGATAGCGCCCGCAATAGCGCAAAAGCCACAGAGGGACCCAAATAATTAAGAGCCGTGTTAAGCCAAATTTGGGCCTATGGACATTTGGATTGTATTTTCCGAAGGGGGGCGGGGGGAGGCGAAGAGCGGCCCCGACTGTAAGATCTAAGGAGGCGACTGCTGAGGCAGTCGCGACGATGATTTGAAACAAACCAGATCTACATGGCACAAGCGTAAAATCGTGCGTAAAACAGAGTGGGAACTGTTTGATAAAAAGAGTTAACATGATACCCTAAATGGCTGGATTTACGGTGTAGCACTGGGAGTGGATCGCCTTCCGGGGGTTCGAATCCCTCCCTCTCCGCCATTTGGCAATAAAAAGCCCCTAACTTAGCTGTTAGGGGCTTTTCTGGTTTTATATTATATGGTGTAATCTTTTGTAATATAAGTTGAGGGCATCAAAATGATAAGCGATGAACCTAATAGTGAAGTAGTAAAACTTCGTATGACTTCGGAAATGAAAGAGCGAATCGAAAAACAGGCTCAGGCAACTAAACGATCAAAGGCATTTCTGTTTGGTGAAGCTATATCCAGATCTCTTGATGTGAATGAATGGCAGGTAAAGGCTATTCAGGAAGGGCTAGACGAGGCCAGAAGCCCAGAGGGCAAGTGGACCTTACATGAAGACGTAGAGGCAAAGTATTTCGAGGATTAAAAGGTTTGAACGGGCCGTTCAGGATTTGGATTCAATTTACGAATATATAAGCCAAGATGATCCGAAGTCAGCGAAGAAAGTTGCTTCGGCTATTTTGAGTAATGTGAAGAGGTTGGAGCAGCATCCCCAAATAGGTCGAGCAGGCAGAGTACCGGGAACTCGTGAGTTGATTGTGCTTAAAGGGGCGTATCTTGTGGCTTACTGCTGTAATGAAGATGTCGAGATTTTGAGAGTGCTGCGGCATAGTCAGGATTGGCGGGGTGTTTTGGAGTAGTATTGCTATTTTTATGACGTTTGTCTTTGTGTATCAAATGAGATACACTTTATGCGGAGGATAAAATTATGCCAGCTAAATCATCTATGATTCATGTCCGTGTTGATCCGGTTGTAAAGGCCGAGGCCGCAGAAGCGTTGTCAGGAGTGGGACTTAGTCTCTCTGATGCGGTAAGAATTCTTTTAACCAGAATCGCAAAAGAGGGTGGTTTGCCCGCTGGACTTACCTGCAATCAGGAAGAACATGACCGTTGGTTTAAGGCAAAAGTTCAGGCCGCACTTGAAGATACCAGTCCGACCATTGCACACAGTCAGGTAATGGATGAGGCTGAGGAGTTGTTGGCAACGCTGGGTAGAGATAAATAAAGATGCGTATCTCTGAGGGTAGCTGCTCCATAGTTAGGGTCAGTGCGGAGATTATGCAGTTTTTTCAGGAATTGCATGTGTGATGATTAGGCAAGATCAAGTGGTAATTTTTTGTAGGAGTAATAATGATTAAACTTCCCTATGGTATTGATTTAGAAACAGTGCCTGTTCTCAAAGCTTTGAATAAAGCCAGCCGTGCATTGGCTGAACTTAAGGGAGAAGCTCTTACTATTCCAAATGAGGAAATCCTCATCAATACTCTTACCCTGCAAGAAGCAAAAGAAAGTTCCGCTATTGAGAACATAGTTACGACTCAAGACGATTTATATAGATCTGCAGTAGATGAAAATTTTGAGAATGTTGCTGCTAAAGAAGTTAAAAGCTACGCCGCCGCTCTTCGGTATGGCTTTAGCTGTGTTCGTGATCGTGGTGGTTTGAGCCTGAACATGATTAAAGAAATCCAGAAAAACATGGAGCCCAATAAAGGTGGTTTTCGTAGAGTTCCTGGCACTTCTCTTAAGGATAACGCTGGTAACATCGTCTATACCCCTCCGCAAAATGGCGTAGAAGTCGATGAGTTGATGGCTAATCTTGAAATTTATATTAATGATGACAAGCTTGAAGATATCGACCCACTTATCAAAATGGCTCTTGTTCATTATCAGTTTGAGTCCATTCATCCCTTTTATGATGGAAACGGAAGAACTGGACGCATTATCAATATTCTCTATCTTGTCTTAAAAGGTTTGATTGATACCCCCGTTCTCTATCTATCGCGATATATCATTGATAATAAAAGCGACTACTATCGGCTATTACAAGAAGTGCGTGACATAAATGGTTACGAAGCATGGATTGTGTGGATGCTGAAAGGGGTGGAAGAAACAGCTCGTACAACTATCCGTATGGTGAAAGAAATTCGTGAGCTTATGGACGAGTATAAAAGAGATATTCGTAAAAATACAAATATTTATAGTCGGGAACTACTCGAAACACTCTTTATGCACCCTTATACGAAGATCAGCTATTTAAGTAGTAGAATGCAGGTGCATAGAAATACTGCGGCATCACATTTAAATACTCTCGCTGACGCAGGACTTTTAATTAAATTGAAATCGGGGCGTGAAAATTACTACGTTAATTCAAAGCTTTATGCTGTTTTTTCTCATGGTGCAGTCTCGTAATATTGATATGCACAATAAAAGACGAAGACAGTGCGTATTTGTTTAATGTGCACAATCAAATGTATATTTTGTGCATATCGCAGTTCACATACACTAAAAATACCTGTTTTTGTGCAGGATGTAGTTTTGTGATTAAAGCAGGTGGAATAGTGAAAAAATATATGGCTTATCCTGAGTATAAGGATTCTGAGGCTGAGGAGTTGTTGGCAACGTTGGGGCGCAATAAATAAAGATGTTGCAAATCCACTGGAAAGAAGATGCCAGAAAAGATTTATTGTCTATACTCGGTTTTATCGGGGAGGATAATCCAGAGGCCGCTCGCAAGTTGAAACTTGATTTAGAGGCAAGAGTCGATGGATTGCTTGAATTCCCCAAGGCTTACAAGGCCGGGCGAGTGGCTGGAACTCGTGAGATGGTTCTATCTGCGAATTATATTGTGGTTTATGCGGAAAGCTCTGATCAGATAATTATTTTAAGAATTTTGCATGCTGCGCGAATGTATCCGTAATAATTTTTTTGATAAAATAATAAGAGGTTGTTTCTTGTGCGATTAATTTCTTGGAATTGTCAGATGGCGTTTAGAAAAAAACTCGCAACAATCTTAAGTAATAACCCAGATATTTTGATTGTACCTGAAAGTGAACAACCAACAAAAGTAGATTTTGAGCGTGAAAATTTTGAATGTTTTAGTTCTGTATGGATCGGGGACAATCCAAGCAAAGGATTAGGTATATATTCATTTAATAAATATACCGTGCGCCTTCATGATAGTTATACAGATAAGTTTAAATACATTGCTCCTATTGAAGTTACATATAATGATTCTAGATTTATAATTATAGCAGTTTGGGCTATGCCTTGCAAAATTGATCGTAATCAACGCTACATCGGACAAGTTTATAGAGCTTTAGAATTTTATAGTAATCTAATCAATAAAGACACCATTTTGGTTGGTGATTTTAATTGGAACCTCTCTTTTGACAAAGATAAAAAAACTGAAAATTTTAAAGATGTCGTTAATTTTTTATCAAAAAAAAATATGGTTAGCCTTTATCATCACAATTCAGGAGAAGATTTTGGGTATGAATCTAAGGACACCTTTTTCATGCAGAAAAAAGCCAACAAAGGATATCATATTGATTATTGTTGCGTTGGTAAACGTTGGCTAGAAAATAAGATTAAGTTTGGTGTAGAAAACTTTTTAGAATGGTCTAAGATGAGCGATCATGTCCCTATTATATTTGAAAGTTGTGGTTAGTAAAAAAACGAAACACACTAATTAAAAAGTATTAATTTTTTAATTTTTCGACCAACATGAGCAACCACAAAAAAACAACCACCCATCTATAATCAAAACAGTATCTTAAAAATTTCTTGACTCTTTTCATTTCTCCCCCACAAGACGCCAATAAAAAGCCCCTAACTTAACAGTTAGGGGCTTTTCTTGTTTTTACCCCTTTTTTCTACTTATCATTATTGGCTATACGCCGCCGCCTTACTGATTCGTCTCGTCTTTTATTAAAAAATCAAATCACAACTTACTAAAGTCATTAGGATTAGCAATTGGACTGCTCCTTGACGATGTGTTCAAAGATCTAATTCCTCAATCGATTACTTATGAAAGTATTTGTTTTTATTATGTTAAAAATAACAGGATAGAATCTGATGAACTTGAAACCTTTCATTTCTTTTTCAGAACTTAGTATTGCAGAACTGGATGCATGGCAGGAAGAAGGCAATAAAATTGCCGGAGTATACTGTATCTACGCGCCCAATGAGCTTATTCGTGCCGCCGGGGTTGTGCCTGTCAGTCTTTGCGGCAAGAAACAAGCCCCGATTAAGGAGGCCGAGCGAGAGCTTCCTGTCAGCCTATGTCCGTTGATAAAATCTAGCTACGGATACGCAATAACGGACACGTGTCCTTTCTTTACTTTTTCAGACATCCTGATTGCGGAAACGACCTGTGACGGCAAAAAGAAGATGTATGAATTGATGAGTAAGTTGAAACCGCTACATCTGATGCACCTTCCGCACACACAGACGGGAACAGCTCCTTTAAAATACTGGATGGATGGATTACGCGAACTGGAAAAGTTTCTGTTCGAACGTTCCGGTATAAAAGTCACAGAAGAAGAGCTTCACAACCAGATCGTTATCCAAAATAAAATACGCCGGGAATTATATAATCTGGCAGTTATGGCTGCGGATGAAAGATCGCCCTTGAACGCAAAGGAAATGCTTACTGTACAAGAAAGCAAAAGTTTTGTTGTACATCCTGAAAAATATCTCGCCAGCTTGATCACATTGCGCACTGAACTTGAAGAATATTTGAAACAGCCGGATTTACCGATTAATCGGGGGCTTCGCATATTGATGACGGGTTGCCCCATGGGCAAAGGGTCAGACAAGGCAATTGTTATTGCGGAGGAGCTGGGCGCCCGTGTCGTTTGCATGGAAAACTGCTCCGGTTTGAAAGGTGTGACCTTGTCTGTAGATGAAACAGGTGATCCATATGAAGCTCTTGCCCGTCGTTATTTGCAGGTTCCATGCTCTTGCATGACTCCTAATCCACATAGACCTGAATCCATCAAAGAAATGGTTGATATTTTTAAGGTGGATGCCGTTGTCGATATGACTTGGCTCGGTTGTCATACATATAATGCTGAATCTACGACCTTGCGCCGCTATGTTGAGGAAGAGCTTGAACTTCCTTTTTTACATATTGAAACAGATTATTCGGAATCAGACATAGAACAACTGCGAACACGGATTGAAGCGTTTGTGGAACTTTCAGAATAACCCCAAAATAAAGAGAGAGATAGATTATGATCAGTAGATTTTCGCAAAAAAAACTTTACACAATTATTTTAGCATTGCTCGCCGTTTTCTGTATCGGAACCAGCTCAGCACATGCCGCTAAAAGTAAAATACCCAGTCTTTATCTAGGTTATGTTTTTACAACTCACCATACACCGTTGATGGTTGCCGCCATTAAGGGGCAAGATTTTAAAACATCCGGTGCATATCTTGAAGAAATGGTTCCTAAGCAGAAATATAAGCTTATGTCCGCAGAAGGTGAGCCACTTGCTGTGCTTAACTTCATCGTATCTAAAAGCGGATCTGAAACTTCAACACTTTTCGCAATGAATCGGCTTGATTTAGGTCTTGCTTCCAGCACCGCTTTTATGAGTGGAATTGACAAGGGAACCAAAATTAAAATTCTTTGTCCTTTGCATGTAGATGGTATGAGCATGGTTTTCCCTGCTGACAGTAAAGTTACCGGATACAACGATGTTGCAGCAGCTATTAAGAGTTCTAAAAATCCATTTAAGATCGGCTACCATTCTCCTACCAGCGCACCACGCGTTGTTTTCGAGGGCGCATTGCACAAAGCAGGATTCAAAATCACAGGTAATCCTAACGATGCAGACGCTGATATTTTAATGGTAGATCTCAAATCCACCTCAAATCTTATTCCTGCATTGCTCGGTAAACAGGTGGATTGCTGGGTTGGACCTGCTCCTCATCCTGCTGTTGCCGAATATAAACACGTTGGGCACATTGGACTTGATTCCCGCGACCTTCCTCCAGCAGGCGAATGGATTGACTTCCCTTGCTGCGTAATGGGCGCAAGTGAGCAGATGATCACAGAACAACCTGAAGTTGTGCAGGCAATGGCTGATCTGATGACTTCGGCTTCTGACTGGAGCAATAAAAACAAGATTAAAACTGCAGAAATTTCAGCTAAATGGATCGGAGTTCCTGCTGTAGCGGTTGAAAAATCAACTATCATTTATACAACTGATCCCACACAGAATTGGATGAACGGCGAAGCTGTTTTCCTTTCCATGCTGAACAGCATGAACAAGTTTAAAGGAGTTCTGAAAGATGCAGATATTAAAACTGCAACACCACTTCTTTACGATTTCACCTTTGTAGAAAAAAGCCTCAAAAAATAAGTTAATAAAAATTATCGGAGCGGAATTACAATAGTAGTTCCGCTCCGAAATATGGAACAAAATGAAAGATCGAGCCCTGTCTTTAACCTTACCTATTATTGCTCCGGCTCTTTTAGCCGTCACATGGATGATTCTTGCCCGGCAGATAAGTAACCAAGTAATTCTTCCCGGAATAGAACAGGTTGCGGAGCTTTTGGGCAATCCGACAGAAGATTTGATCAGCATGGGATCGCTATTCAGCAATGTATTAGTAAGCCTCGTGCGTGTAATCATGGGCTATGCCATTGCCGCTTTTGTTGCGATTCCTCTGGGTATTGTCATGGGATATTACGGATCTGTTTTTAAATTTTTCAACGGTTTTTTAAACTTGTTCAGACCCATTCCTCCTCTGGCGTGGGTTCCGCTGGTTCTGGCTTGGTTTGGAGTATCAAGTTTGGCAACTATCTCAGGTGTTGAAACAGGTCAGATGTATATTTATCTGAACAACATCAAGTTTTCCATGCTGTTTATAATTTTCATCGGCGCATTCTACCCGATACTCACTTCTACAATTCATGGCGTACGCAATGTAAACAAGACCTTGATCGATTCCGCAAGGGTGCTCGGAGCAAGTGAATATCAAGTTTTTATGAAGGTTTTGATTCCAGCTTCTATGCCTTCTATCATCACCGGAATGCGAATTGGCCTCGGCATTGCGTGGATGTGTCTTGTTTCTGCGGAAATGCTTCCCGGGTCACTTTCAGGAATAGGTTATATGATCACCCACGCTTTCACCCTTGCCTCAACCGACATCGTTATTGCCGGGATGATTTCAATCGGTATTGTTGGAACATTAATGGATATGGTTTTCAGGCGCATTGAACATAAGAAATTTTCATGGCGCAGGCAGGCAGGCTAATGACACAAAAGAACGTGATAATTGAGATAGATAAACTTACCAAAGAGTATAAAGCTGAGAGAGGCGAACCTTTTCTTGCAATAGACAACATAAGCCTGAAAATTCAAGAGAATTCTTTTACTTGTATTGTCGGGCCTTCTGGTTGTGGCAAATCTACTATTTTACGCATTGCAGCCGGACTTGAAAAAGCAACTTCCGGTACAGTTCATTACCGTTCTGCGCCAGTAACTAAGCCTTGTGGAGAGATCGGGCTTGTGTTTCAGGAATATTCACTTTTCCCATGGCTTACGGTGATGGATAATGTTGCTGCGGGGCTTGATTTTTCCGGAGTGGAAAAAGAAAAACGCAATGAAGAAGCCACCCGTTATTTACGAATGGTCAATATGCTCGATTTTAAAGAGGCATATCCACATGAATTGTCTGGAGGAATGAGGCAAAGGGTCGCAATTGCGCGTGCTCTCGCGAATGATCCGGATGTATTACTCATGGATGAGCCGTTCGGAGCGCTTGATGCTCATACCCGCATTCTGCTCCAGCAGGAGCTTCTAAAAGTCTGGGAATTAACTCGCAAAACAATTATACTTGTAACTCACAGCGTTGATGAAGCTATTTTTCTCGCTGATAAAATTCTCATTATGGCAAGTCGCCCGGGACGCATTCGGAAAAATCTTGAAGTAGATATAGAGCGTCCTCGAAGCAGGGCTATTCCAGAATTCGGAAAAATGACCGACTATATACTTAAAGAATTGGAATACAGTATATAATAATTTTAAATATGATTCACAACAAAAAGCCCCTAACTTACCAGTTAGGGGCTTTTCTTGTCTTATATAGTTCTAGGCTCCTCGACGTTTCGTGTGGAATTGACTTGATCGACAACACAAGTGAATGCAGTATATTCGGATGACTTATAC